>JAUIDM010000021.1 GCA_030428915.1 Alphaproteobacteria bacterium
TGGAAGGTCTTCCAAAGGCTGGATTTACCAAGATCGCGCCGCCCGATGGGGCGTTCTACATCTATGCCGATGTCTCTGATCTTACCGATGACAGCCGGGCTTTTGCTGCCGAGATTCTTGACCGGGCCGGGGTGGCGGTGACGCCGGGTCTGGATTTTGACCCCCGTCGCGGCGGACAGACGCTGCGCTTTTCCTACGCCCGCGCGACCGCCGATATCCGCGAAGGACTTGCCCGGCTTGCGGCCTTCATGGGGCATCATATCTGAGACCGGCGGGGATTCCGCTTCCCGTGAGAATGGCCTATGATGGCGAAAAACCGGGCGGGCATCATGCGGGCAATTCTATATCTGGCAATCGCGATCCTTTGCGCGCTTGGTGTCGCCGGTCCGGCGCTGGCGTCCGAACAGACGCCTGTTGCCCGCCTAGACGCGTCACAATCTTCGGTGCGGGACGCGGGAGAGGGGATCGCTCTCACTCTGGCACTGAGCCGAGCGGTACCTTACCGGGCATTTCTTCTGGCCGATCCCGCCCGGCTGATCCTTGATATGGCCGAGGTCAATTCCGGGGTGATTGATGCGGACGCCCTGGACAAGTCCAGTCATGTCACCGGCGTTGCGCTGGGCCCGATCCGGCCCGGCTGGACGCGCCTGGTGGCGGAACTTGACGGCCCCTACAGGATCGCGGAAGTCGAGGAGAGGCTGGAGGGACCGGACGGCACCAGGCTGCGGCTGCAGTTGGTGCGAGCCACGGTGGCCGAATTTGCCCTGCTGGCTGCGGCTGCACAGCCCGATGCCGATCGCTGGGTGCTGCCGGACCCGGCGCCTGTCGGCAAGCCGAAACGCCGCCAGACCGGCGATGCGCCGCTGGTCGTTGTGCTCGATCCCGGCCATGGCGGGATCGATCCCGGGGCAGAGGCCCACGGCGTGGTTGAAGCGGACCTGATGCTCGGATTTGCCCGCGAACTGGCAGAAACGCTCCGGGCCGGCGGTATGCAGCCGGTGCTTACGCGGGAGGCGGATGTCTTTGTGCCGCTCGAAGCCCGGATCAGCATCGCCCGATCGGCGGGGGCAGACGTCTTCCTGTCGCTGCATGCCGACGCGCTGGAAGAGGGACGCGCGACCGGCGCAACGGTCTATCTGCTCGCCGACGAGGCCAGCGACCGGGCGTCCGCCAAGCTTGCCGAGCGTCATGACCGGGTGGACCTCCTGACCGGCGTGGACCTGTCACAGCAAGAGGACAGCCTGGCTCTGGTGATGATGGATCTCGCCCGGGCCGAAACCCGGCCTCGTTCGGCCCGGTTGGCCGGGGCCATCGCCGACGCCATGAGAGAAGCGGGCGTGAAGCTTCACCGCCATCCGATCCAGAAGGCGGCTTTCTCGGTCCTGAAATCCCCTGATATTCCTTCGGTTTTGCTGGAAATAGGGTTTCTGTCCTCGGCCAAAGACCGGGACCGGCTGCGGGATCCCGAATGGCGCGACAGGATGCAGGGGGCGATTCTCGCCGCGCTCATGGCCTGGGCAAAGGAGGATGCTGCCGAAGCGCGGCTGATCCGCAGGTGATCTGACTTAACGATCCCTCGGGAACCGTGCCAAGGGGTAAGTTGTTTTGACGGGCGGACGGGTGCAAGATATAGACGGCCTGTTCAGTCAGGAGTGTACCCCCAGTGACCCGTTTCATCCTGTCCTTCTTCGGCGGTTTTTTCAGCTGGATCGTGACCGGCGCGGTCTTTGCCGCGCTGACGGTGGGCGCCGTATTCTGGATGTACAGCCGCGACCTGCCGGACCACGAATACCTCGCGCAGTACACGCCCAAGACGATCAGCCGCATCTATTCCGGCGAGGGCCGTTTGATGGACGAATTCGCCACGGAGCGGCGTATCTTTGCCCCGATCGAGGAGATTCCAGACGTCGTCAAATGGGCGTTCATCTCGGCCGAGGACAAGAATTTCTATTCGCACAAGGGCTTTGACGCTCGCGGCATGGCCGGTGCGCTCTGGGATGCGGTCAAGTCGCGGGGCCAGAACCTGCGTGGCGCCTCCACCATCCCGCAGCAGGTGGCAAAGAACTTCCTGCTGGGTGGCGAGCGCACCGCGGAACGCAAGATCAAGGAACTGGTTCTGTCCACCCGTCTCGTCGATACGCTTTCCAAGGACAAGATCCTGGAGCTTTATCTCAACGAGATTGACCTTGGTTTCCTTTCGTTCGGCGTGGCCTCGGCCGCGCAAACCTATTTCAACAAGACCCTGTCGGAACTGACGGTGGAGGAGGCAGCGTATCTCGCCGCTCTGCCCAAGGCACCCTACAGCTACCACCCCGTGCACAACCGTGACGCCGCCATCGACCGGCGCAACTATGTGCTGCGCGAGATGTTCCAGAACGGTTTCATTGACGACGACACGCTGAAGACTGCGCAGGCCGCGCCGCTGAAGACGGTCCAGAATGGGGATTACCCGTCGTTCAAGTCCGGCCTGCCGCCGCGTGACTATTTCACCGACGAGATCCGCCGCCAGCTTTCGAAGAGCTTTGGCGAGGCGGAATTCTTCGGTGGCGGTCTGACCATTCGCGCAACCGTCGATCCCGAAATGCAGGATCAGGCCGCATCGGCCTTGCAGGAGGCGCTGGAAAGGTATGACCGCAATATTGGCGTCTGGCGCGGCACGCGGCAGGTGATCGAGGCGGCCGATCTGGAAAGCGAGGAGAAATGGCGCGCTGCCCTGGCCGGAGCGGAAGTGCCGCGCGACGTGTCGGGCTGGCTGCCCGCGGTTGTACTGCAAGTGGGCGAAACGGCCGCGCGGATCGGGATCGAAGGCGTGTCGGATGACGAGGACGGCCATTGGATCGCGGCCGAGGATGTCACCTGGGCTCGAAAGCGGCTGCCCGACGGCAAGCTCGCCCAGAAGGCCAAGGTCGCAGGCGATCTGGTCTCGGTCGGCGATGTGGTGCTGGTGGCCGCCCTGGCCAACGAGGATGGCACGTTCAAGCGCTGGTCGCTTCGCCAGGTGCCGGAGGTCCAAGGCGGCTTCATGGCGATGGACGTCAATTCCGGCCGGGTCATCGCCATGCAAGGCGGTTTTTCCTATCAATCCTCGGTCTTCAACCGGGCGACGCAGGCGCAGCGTCAGCCGGGCTCATCCTTCAAACCCTTCGTTTACGCCGCGGCGCTTGATTCAGGCTTCTCGCCTGCCACGATCGTCGTGGATGCGCCGATCGAGGTGGACACGCCGCAAGGCCTGTGGCGGCCCAAGAACGCATCGAACAAGTTCTATGGCCCCACGCCGCTCCGGACCGGTATCGAGCAGTCGCGCAACCTGATGACTGTCCGGATCGCGCAGGAAATCAGCATGCGCACGGTTGCGGGCTATGCCGAACGGTTCGGCGTCTATGACCGGCTTGACCCCTATCTGGCCAACGCGCTCGGCGCCCAGGAGACGACACTTTTCAAGATGGTCGCGGCCTACGCGATGTTCGCAAATGGCGGCGAGCGGGTTGAACCGACATTGGTCGACCGGGTGCAGGACCGCTGGGGCCGCACCGTCTATCGCCACGATCAGCGGACCTGCGATGATTGCAAGCTGGCCAGCCTCGATCCCGGTGCCGCGCCGCGCATTGCCTCGAACCGCGAACGGGTGATGGATGCCGTGACCGCCTATCAGCTCACTTCGATGTTGCAGGGCGTGGTGCAGCGTGGCTCGGGCTCGGGCGTGCGGTTGCCGGTGCCGACGGGCGGCAAGACCGGGACGACGAACGACGCGAAGGACGTGTGGTTCATCGGCTTCACCTCGAACATCGTCGCGGGCTGCTACATGGGCTATGACCAGCCCCGCTCGCTCGGCAGCGGCGCCTATGGTGGCACGCTCTGCGTGCCGGTATTCAACGCCTTCATGCAGGAGGCGGTGAAGAAATACGGTGGGTCGGACTTCAAGGTTCCGGCGGGCGGCCATTTCATCAAGATCAATCGCTTCACCGGCGAGCGTCTGCCCGACGATGTCAGTGGCGATTTCGTGCAGGCCGAGTTCTTCCGCGATGGCGAAATCCCGATCTTCGGCATCGGCGCCATGGTCGATGGCGGCTTTGCGATGGGTCAGAACCTGCCGCTCTTCGCCTATGGCGAAACGGGCGGGGATGAGGGCGGCACGACCGTGACTACCTCGACCGGCCAAACCAAGGTCATCCCGAAGAAGGCGGATTTCGGAACTTTGAGTTCCGGCGGGCTATACTGATCGCCGGCGACAGGGGCCGCTTCGCCGTCCGGTGCACCCTAAGGGCATTTCCAGGCCGCTACGTCTTCCGCCGTATAGGGGTAGCGCGTTGCTTCCATGACCTCCGGCACCTGCTTTTCGTCGTATTTCTCGATGGTCCATTCCCAGACGGGCTTGCCATTGCGATCGACCTCCAGCGCGTGACCTGCGCGCGCTTCGGTCAACAGCATGTTGCCGTTCGGCAATTGCTGCCATTTGCCGGACCACTTTGTGTAGAACGGCGGCGAGGCTTCGGTCGGGAACAGGACCTTGCGTTCTCCGGTATGGGGGCGAACCGCGATGATGCGGGTGCCGCCAAGGATCGAACCGTTCTCTGTGCGGTCGAACCGGTTGTCGAAGATGCCGATCCAGCCATCGCCGATGAAGTCCGGATCGTGCTGGAAGAGCGTGTCGCTGTTGCTGTGCCACTTGACCTGAAGGGTGTCAGGGTCAAGGACCGCGACCATGTGGATGTCGCGCATTGAAACGACAATGTCGCCCGCCTCGAACAGCGGGTACTCATCGGCCATTTCCGGCGAAAGCGGCTCCACATCATTGAGGTGGAAAATGTCGCCGTCCCGCCGTTTGATGGACCGCATCACGACCTCTTGCAGGCCCGAGCGGTCTAGCGCCTCGATCGAACTGATGGACCGCAGCACCTCTCCGTCCGGGCTGAGCTGGACAAACAGATCCTCATGCACCGGGAAGGACAGGGCCGAGACGATCTTTTCATCGCGTCCCTTGCGCCCGTCGAGCCTGCGGTTTCCCGATACCCAGATCGTGCCGTCAGAGGCCACCGATACCGAGTGGTGCGGCCTCAGGTCCGAATGGGTCCAAAGCACCTCGCCGCAGGCGGAGATCCGGGCGAGGCCGATGAAGGAGTAGTTGGCCAGGATATCGCCGTTCGGATAGAGGTAAGAGCCATGCATGTAGGGGTATTTGATGCGGGTGTCGAAAATCTCTTTCGGATCAGGCCCCCAGCTGTGCAGGACGTTTCCATCGACGTCGATCAGGCGCGCGCCGCCATGCCAGCCGAATTCGGGGAAGTGCGATGTGATGAAGGTGGTGCCCGGCGCGACGGCCTCGCGGTCATGGATCCGCACCCCGGCGTAATCATACTTGACCGGCATGAGGCGCGACGGCTCTTCAACAAGCGATTTCAGTTGCCGCACGGCCCATTGGAACTGTGAATTGGGCGGCAGATCCCAGTACGCGAACCCAAGGCCGGCTGAAAAAACGAGGATGAGCAATGCGGCCCCGGATATCCAGGCCGCGAAACGGTCAAACATGCACGAACAACCCTTCGACTACGGTTCTGGGGCCGACGCTGAAATATTCGCCGGGTAGGGTCAAGCGTTTTGGCCACCCGGTGCCGGTTCCCACGCGCTTGCCGAAGGGGACGGTGGTTGCTATCAGGTGCGCGCAACAACAGCACGGACACCCTGATAATGCGCGCCGAGATGGAGAATATTGCCGAGGCGATTGGAAAATCGCTCAAGCTTCTTGGCCAGCGGCTGGACTGGGAAACTGCGCCCCATCGCCTCGAAGAGATGAATGCGATGATCGAGGACGGGGATCTGTGGTCCGATCCGGCGCGGGCGCAGAAGCTGATGCGTGACCGTCAGATGCTGATGGATGCGATCGAGACCTATCGCAAGGTTGAACGCGAGCTGAAGGACAATGTCGAGCTGATCGAGCTTGGCGAGATGGAAGATGATAAGGATATCGTCGCCGAGGCTGAGGGATCGCTGAAAGCACTGAAGGAATTCGCCGCTGCAAAAGAGCTTGAGGCGCTGCTGGATGGTGAGGCGGACGGCAACGATACATTCCTCGAAATCAACGCTGGTGCCGGCGGGACCGAGGCCTGCGACTGGGCGCAGATGCTGCAACGGATGTATGTCCGCTGGGCAGAGGCCCGCGGCTTTGCCGTCGAATTGCAATCCGAGGAACCGGGCACCGAGGCGGGGATCAAATCCTGCGCCTACAAGATTTCCGGCCAGAACGCCTATGGGTGGCTGAAATCCGAAAGCGGTGTGCACCGGCTTGTGCGCATTTCTCCTTTTGGAAAGGGCACGCGAGAGACCTCCTTTGCCAGCGTCTGGGTTTATCCCGTCGTTGACGACAATATCGAGATCGAGGTGGCACCGAACGAGATTCGCATCGACACCTACCGATCCTCGGGTGCTGGTGGGCAGCATGTGAACACGACCGATTCGGCCGTCCGCATCACCCACCTGCCGACCGGCATTGTCGTGACCTCGTCGGAGAAGTCGCAGCACCAGAACCGCGATATCGCGATGAAGGCGCTGAAGTCACGCCTCTATCAAATGGAACTGGACCGGCGCAACGCGGCGATCAATGCCCAGCATGAGGCGAAGGGATCGGCGGGCTGGGGAAACCAGATCAGGTCCTATGTGCTTCAGCCGTATCAGATGGTGAAAGATCTGCGCACGGGTCACGAGACCTCCGATACCCAAGGCGTGCTCGACGGCGATCTCGACGCGTTCATGGCGGCGACGCTGGCGATGGATGTCGCGGGCAAAAGCCGTGCCGAGGCGCAGGCTGACGACTGACGCGTCGGCATCTGCAAAATTTCTGGAATGTCTGGCGATTTCTCGTAGAAAAATCGAACCGCTCTCTGTGCTTGCCTGCAGTCGGGGTGATCCTCTAGCTTGAAGTGGCGCGCGAGAAAGGGGGCAACATGTTAGAAGAGAGCCTGGGTCCCGATCCCGTGCCGGAAATCGGCGAAGTGGCGGTGTCCGATATCGGCGACGTGCTGAAACTTGGCTGGCAGGATTTTCTGCGCGCACCGCTGTTCGGAATATTCTTCAGCGCGGTCTATGTCGCGGGCGGTTTGCTCTTGTGGAAGATTTACGGCATCGCCGGACAGCAATGGTGGCTGGCGCCCGTCGCGGTCGGCTTTCCGCTTTTGGCACCCTTTGCCGCTGTGGGGCTTTACGAGGTCAGCCGACGGATAGAACGGGGCGCACCGTTGGCTTGGGGCGAGGTGCTCGGCGTTGTATTTGCCCAGAAAGACCGGCAAATCCCTGCCATGGCTGCGGTGATCATTGTCATCTTCCTCTTCTGGGTCTTCGTGGCCCACGCGCTGTTCGCGCTTTTCATGGGACTTCGGGCCTTCACCTCGGGCACTGACATCTTCTCGCTCTTCTTTCAGGGTAACGGTCCGCTGATGCTGTTGGTGGGCGGTGCGATCGGGGCCGGGTTTGCGGCGGTACTGTTTTCGACCACGGTGGCGGGGCTGCCGTTGCTTCTGGAACGCGAGGTCGATTTTGTCACCGCGATGATCCATTCCGTACAGGCGGTTATCCGCAACCTCCGACCCATGGCGATCTGGGCTGCGGTAATTGCAGCGCTGCTGTTCGTGGGGATGGTGCCGCTGTTTCTCGGGCTGTTTGTCGTCCTGCCGGTTCTGGGCCATGCGACCTGGCATATGTATCGCAGGCTGCTGAAGGCCTAGCGCGTTTCGAGTTTTCGTCGATCAGGCAAGTATCGGAACTCTAACGAAATAGGCTCGCATCCTTATTCTACGTAAACTCGGAACGTTGTAGGCCACGAAAAAGGGCACCCGAGGGTGCCCTTTTCACCCAACCAATTGTCGGGATATCACTTCACCGCGGCAGCGGCCGCGGGCTTCACCGCCTGCGCGGGACCGAGCGACAGCGGGTCTTCCTGACGCTGCACCGAGCCTTCGAAATGGGCGCCGGATTCGATCGCGATGGTCTTGTGGATGATGTCGCCCTCGACCCGTGCAGTCGAAGTCAGGCGCACCTTGAGGCCGCGGACCCGGCCGATCACGCGGCCATTGACGACGACGTCATCCGCGATGATCTCACCCTTGATGGTGGCGCTTTCGCCGATCGTCAGAAGATGGGCGCGGATATCGCCCTCCACCGTGCCTTCGACCTGGATGTCGCCGGTCGTCTTCAGGTTGCCGGTGACGGTTAGATCAGACGACAGGACCGATGCGGGCGGCTTGGCTTTCGGCGCGCTCGCCGCGTAGTCAAATGACGGCTTCGACGCGGGCTCGGTCGCCTTCGGCTGTTCGGTCTCTGCGCCCGCTTTCGGTCCGGGTTCGTTGATCCTGCTTTTAGAAAACATTGTTGGCCGCCTTGATAAACGTCATCGGATTGACTGCTTTGCCGTTCACGCGCACCTCATAGTGAAGGTGTGTTCCCGTCGAACGGCCGGTGTTCCCCATATCACCGATCCGATCCCCGCGCGAGACCTTTTGCCCAACCTGCACGCGAACTTTCGACATATGGCCGTAGCGGGTCTCGATGCCGAAGTCGTGGCGAATCTTCACGAGGTTTCCGTAACCGGATTCCCAGCCCGCATGAACAACCGTACCATCGGCAGTTGCGTAGATGGGCGAGCCATGCGCACCGGCCAAATCCGTGCCCTCATGCATCCGGCCCCAGCGGCGGCCAAAGCCGGACGTGTAGCGGAACGACGATTTGAGAGGGATGGCGAACGGTGCTTTTTCCACGGCCATCCTGTAGAGGTTCATACGGTCGAGACCTTCGAGGATCTTCGCCGCGCGCGCGCCGTCGGGATCCATCTTGCCGCCGACTGCGGGAAGCAGCGGGCCAAGCGGGCCACCCTGGCCGGAATAGCCGCGCTGCAGTTGACTGATCAGATCATTGGGGTCGAGACCGGCCGAGGAGAACATCTTGTCCAGCGGTTCCATCGAGATCGTCACCGCCTCTTCGAGGCTGGTGAAGATGTCGTCGTGCCGCTCCTCGAGAAGTTTCATCTCATAGGCGATCTCGTCGGCTTCGGCCTTTGCACCGAGTGCGGCGAGGGCCATTTCATCGCGCTCTTCGGCTGTGCGCTTGAGCGCGCTCGACACCATACCCAATGTTCCGGCGGTATCTTCGCCCCTGACGGCGCTCTGCGCCATCTGCGTGCCGTCGGTCATCGACGCTTCGAGTGCCGCCAGATCGGTCCGGGCGGCATCGCGTTCGGTCATCGTCCGCCGCAGGGTGGACTGAATCACACCGATGCCGGTTTCCAGTTCCTTGCGCCGTTCTTCCGAGGCAAGGAGCGCCGATTGCATCGCTGAAACCTGTTCCAGCGCGATGGCGAACCGTTCCTGCGCCGCCAGCGCTTCTTCGGCGCGGCGGTCGCGTTCAAGAGACAGCGAGTCGAGTCGTGCCTCGTAGGTTGCCATTTCACGCCGCGACTGTTCGCGGGCACTGCCAGAGCCGATTGAGTCCATCATCAGGATGGCGGTCGCGACGATCGTCCAGGCCAGGACAACGGCCGATCCGCCGAGGGCGAGGGCCTGCGTGGTCGGCTTCAGCCGGACGAAGCGGGTTTCGGTATCGGAGCGTAGGAACAGGCGCTGTTCCGGCAGGTGACGCTCCAAAGCGGCGTGAAAACGATGCATCAGACGTGCTGGCAAACTTGTCCCCGTTGCGCTTTCTAGTTTTCGAAAGGCAGAACGCCATCCCCACGGCATCCCCTTGCGGCAAGCCATTAACAACCCTGTGATGTCGCTGCAACATTTTTGACCGGACGCGATGCCGCACCAGTCGAATACCGCCATTTTCGGCAATATCCCGCCGACGGTTCCGGGGTTAACGGAACCCGGCCGTGCCCGGCGCTTCGGCCACTTCGTCCGCGAGCGGCCAGTAAAAGTCGGGAGGCAATCCGGCTTCGGCGCGCTTTTCTTCATTGAAAGGCGGCTTCAGGGCGCCGCGGAAATACTTGCGGACAAGACCGTGAAAGACGTCTTTGGGGTCGGTACCGTCGCGCCCGCAGAGCCAGTTGAACCATTTCACGCCATAGGCGACGTGGCCGACCTCTTCGGCATAGATCACCTTCAACGCTGTGGTCGCCGCGGCCTCACCGGCCTTCGTGAAAATCTCGATCATGCCGGGCGTGACATCCAGCCCACGCGCCTCCAGCACCATCGGTACGACGGCGAGGCGGCCGTGAAGGTCCGTCGCCGTGTCCTCCGCCGCGCGCCACATTCCCGCATGGGCGGGCAGGGCGCCGTAATGGCTGCCGATCGCCTCAAGACAGTCGCAGAGAAGGTTGAAATGTTTGGATTCCTCGTCGGCAGACTTCACCCAGTCGTCGTAGAAGCCAAGCGGCATTTCGGTATCGGTGAACCGCGCGATGATGTCCCAGTGCAGGTCGACGGCGTTCAGTTCGATATGGGCAAGCGCATGCAACAGCGCGATGCGCCCCTGCGGCGAGCCGGGGCGACGGCGCGGGACATCACGCGGCGGGAGGAGTTCCGGCTGGTCCGGCCGGGAAGGACGTATCGGGGGGTTCGCCCGGCCGATGGCCAGCGGGGTGCCCGCTGCGCGCGCTTCGCACCAGCGCGCGGCATGGGCGTGGCTGAGCGCGGTCTTGGCGCGCCCGTCGGCCGTGGTCAGAACCTCCACCGCCATCTCTGCCAGTGTCAGGCTCACAATGCGCGGGCCGCGTCGAGAACTTCGGCCGCGTGGCCATTGACCTTTACCTTGGGCCAAACGCGGGCGATATGGCCGGTGCCGTCGATCAGGAACGTCGTGCGTTCGATCCCCATATAGGTCCGGCCATACATGTTCTTTTCGACCCATGTGCCATAGCGTTCGCAGGTGTCGCCCTCTTCGTCGGACCCCAGGATCACGCCCAGGCCGTGCTTGGCGCAGAATTTGTCGTGCTTCTTGGCGCTATCCTTGGAAACACCCACCACGACGGTTCCGGCAGCGTCGAACTCATCTGCGAGCCGGGTGAAATCCATGGCTTCGGTCGTACAACCCGGCGTATCGTCTTTGGGGTAGAAATACAGGACGACCTTCTTCGGTGCGAAACCCGCAAGCGAGACCGTCGCGCCGCCATTGCCGGGCAGGGTGAAATCAGGGGCTTTATCGCCGGGTTTGAGCATGTCGCAGCCTCCTTTGCCGAACCAATATGCTTTGTGTTTTACTTCCACCACCGCAAAGATAAAGGGAAGCTTCGGTCGCAGCTTCATAAATGCACGCGATCCACAAGGGCGGCGGCGGATGAACGAGACCAGTACAGCAGGCAATGCGGGTGATACCCCGCCCCCAAAGCGCCGGTTCAGGCGGTTCTTTCTGGGGCTGTTGCTGGTGGTGCTCGTTCTCTTCGGAACGGTCGTTGCGCTTGGGCTTACCGGACGCGTGATCGCCGCGCCGGGGTGGGTCGTGTCGCGCATCGAGGCGCGGGCAAACACGGTTCTGGCGGGCGAGGCATCCGCCCGGATCGGCGGGCTGGAATTCAACGTCGACGATAATTTCGTACCGCATGTCAGGCTTGCGGATGTCCAACTCTATTCGCGAAATGGCGCCCGGATCGCCGTGCTGCCCGAACTTGGGGCATCCCTGAAACCGGATGCCGTTCTGCGCGGGCGTGTCGAGCCGCGCAGCTTGCGCATCTCGGGCGCCCGCATCGCGCTCAGACGGTTCGAAGATGGCCGGCTTGATCTTTCTCTCGGCGCCACTGCCCCGCAGGCGACGCTCAGCCCGGCAGAGATGCTGCAGGCCGTTGATGACGCATTCGCCCTGCCGGTCCTAAGGGATATCGTGCGGATCGAGGTCGATGACCTAAACCTCAGCCTCGATGACATGAGGACGGGGCGTGTCTGGACCGCCTCGGGCGGATGGCTGAAGCTGGATCAGACGGTCGACAGGATCGAGATCGGCCTTGGCACCGAACTGAAAGGTGCCGGAGATGAGCCGGCGACGGCGCAGTTGCAGTTCTATTCGGTGAAAGGGACGCCGGAAGCAGGATTGTCGGTCAGGGTGGAGGATGTGCCGTCGCGCGATCTGGCGGTGCAGTCGCCCGCGCTGGCGTTCCTCGCCGCGCTTGATGCGCCAATCTCGGGATCGTTCGAGACCGGGGTCTGGCCGGACGGGGGATATGCCGGACTGTCGGCGGTGCTTGAAATCGGTGCAGGAGCGCTGCAACCCACGGAGGATACCAAACCCGTGCGCTTCGACGGGGTACGGCTGGCGATGGGTTATGATCCAGACCGGGCGCAGGTGACGTTTTCCGACATCGCGGTCAACAGCAAGTCGCTGCGTGTCAAGGCATCGGCAAAGGCGTGGTTGAAGGATTTTGTAGGCGCCTGGCCCGGGACATTGGTAACGCAGGTCGCGATCTCCGATCTCAAGGCCGATCCGGAGGGCATGTTCAGCGATCCCGTCACATTTGCCTTCGGTGCGCTGGACTTCCGGCTGCGGCTTGATCCGTTCGGCCTGGAAATCGGTCAGTTGACGCTGGTCGAGCAGGAGCAGCGCATCATCGCCAAGGGCGAGGTAACCGCCGGTGAAAATGGTTGGGGCGTCGCGGTTGATGTCGCCGTGAACGCGATCCGGTCCGACCAGTTGATGGCGCTCTGGCCGGTTGCCGCGGTGCCCAAGACGCGGGCCTGGCTTCAGGGCAACGTCGCGACCAGCGAACTCTTTGACGTGACCTCTGCCTTCCGGCTGCGTCCGGGGGGCGAGCCGCATTTCACGCTCGGCTACGATTACCGCGATACCGAGGTGCGAGTGATCAAGACTCTGCCGCCGATCAAAAATGGTGCGGGCTACGCGACGATCAACGACTATTCCTATACGCTCGTGGTCGACCGGGGTCATCTGACCGCGCCCGAGGGCGGAGACATCGACGTTTCTGGCAGCGTGATGTCGATCCCCGATCTGCGCATCAAGCCTGCGCCCGCAAAATTCACGCTTGCGACCGATAGCACGATCACCGCCGCTCTGTCGCTGCTCGATCAGCCGCCGTTCGGGTTTCTGACGAAAGCGGGTCGACCCGTCGATCTGGCCGAAGGCAGGGCGCGGCTGACGACCGAGCTTGATCTGACCCTTGCCCAGAAGATCATGCCGGAGGATGTCGGTTATAACGTCTCCGGCACACTTATGGATGTGCGTTCGGACAAACTGGCGCCGGACCGGCTGCTGACAGCGGGTGCCCTGACCGTTTCCGCCAGTCGCGAGGGGATGGAAATCTCTGGCCCCGCCACCTTTTCCGGCGTTCCGGTAGATGCAACCTGGCGGCAGGCTTTCGGACCTGAACACCGGGGCAAGAGCGAGTTGGAAGGGGCGGTGGAATTGTCGCAGCGATTCCTGGACGCCTTTGGTATCGGTCTGCCGAAGGGCTCGGTGTCGGGCAAGGGGCGGGGGCGGATCGTGCTGCGGTTCGAGCGCGGCAAGCCCACGGAATTCCGGCTTGGATCCGACCTGTCGGGCCTCGGCTTGTCGATCCCGCAGGTTGGATGGGCGAAAGGACCGGGCGCGACCGGGCGTTTGTCGGTGGCCGGGCGGTTGGGCCAACCCGCGGAAGTCGACCTGATCGAGCTTGAAGCGCCGGGATTTTCTGCCGCCGGGCGTATTTTTCTGACGCCGCAGGGCGGTTTCGAGGCCTTGCGCCTGAGCGCCCTGAGCATCGGCGAATGGTTCAGGGGCGCCGGTACACTGCGTGGTCGCGGCAACGGCGTCGCGCCTGCGGTGATCGTCGAGGGTGGCACTCTCGACCTCAGGCGTGCCGATTTCGGTCGTGGACCGGGCGGGGCAGGGGCGCCACTCTCCGTCGCGCTGGACCGCCTCCAGGTGTCGCAAGGCATCGCTCTGACCGGGTTTCGCGGGGATTTCAACACGCAAGGCGGGCTTTCCGGCGACTTCACCGGTCTGATCAATGACGCTGCCGCCGTCACCGGCCGCGTGACCCCAGCAGCCTCGCGCAGCGCCATTCGCCTCCGCGCAGGTGATGCCGGTGCAGCTTTGCGCGCAGCCGGCATTTTCACCCGGGGCGTCGGTGGAGTTCTTGACCTATCACTCAGCCCGGTCGGGGAGGCCGGTTACTATGACGGGCAGACCGTCATCGAGGGGATGCGCGTTGTCGATGCGCCGGCGCTCGCCTCGCTTCTGGATGCGGTCTCGGTCGTGGGGCTTCTGAACCAGTTGAACGGCCCCGGCATCCATTTCGACCGGGTTTCAGGAGAGTTTCGGCTGTCGCCCGGCGGCGTCCATATCCGCAAGGGGGCGGCAACGGGTCCGTCGCTCGGTATCTCTGCGGCGGGGATTTATGACACTGGCGCGGGCCGGATCGATCTTCAGGGCACAATATCACCGATCTACCTGATCAATCAGATCGGCAGGGCCGTCTCGCGCGAGGGCGAGGGGCTTTTCGGCTTCAACTATCGACTGTATGGAGCGGCCAGCGCGCCACAGGTGAGCGTCAATCCTCTCTCGATCCTGACCCCGGGCATGTTCCGGGACATTTTCCGCTCCAACCCTCCGAAACCTCAGCAATGAAACTTTCCGATTTCGATTTCGACCTGCCCGAAGGGCTGATCGCCACGCGCCCGGTGCGCCCGCGCACCGCCGCCCGGCTTCTGGTGGCCGATGGCGATGCGATGCGTGACATGCATGTCCGAGATCTGATCGGCCTGCTCGGCCCGGGTGACCGGTTGGTGCTGAACGATACAAAGGTGATCCCGGCACGCCTTACCGGCACCCGAACCCGCATAACGGGGCAGGGTGACTCGGTGGCCAAGATCGAGGTGACGCTCTTGGAACCCCGTCCGGGAGGTCATTGGTCGGCGCTCGCCAAACCGCTCCGCAAGGTGAAAGAAGGCGAGACGATCCGGTTTTCCGATGTTCTGTCGGCCGAGGTAGTGCGGATCGCAGACGGTCAGGTGGAGCTTGGATTCAACATGACCGGCCCGGATTTTGATGCCGCTTTGGCCGAAGCGGGCGCGATGCCGTTGCCGCCCTACATCGCTGCTCTGAGGGCGCCCGATGCGCAGGATCGCGAGGATTATCAGACTGTCTTTGCCCGGCATTCGGGTGCGGTCGCCGCGCCAACGGCATCCCTTCATTTCGACGATGATCTTCTCGCAAGGCTTGCGGCGAAGGGCGTGGCATTCACGCATGTCACGCTTCATGTCGGCGCGGGCACCTTCTTGCCGGTGAAGGTGGAGGACGTGACGACCCACCGGATGCACGCCGAGTGGGGTGAAGTGAGCGAAGCCGCCGCCGCCGAAATCAACGCGACCCGAGAGGGCGGCGGCAGGGTGATCCCGGTCGGCACCACGGCCCTGCGGCTGATCGAAAGCGCAGTCGACGCGGCGGGGCGGATGCAGCCCTGGCGGGGCACAACCGACATCTTCATTTATCCGGGCTACAGTTTTCGTGTGACCGACGGGCTGATGACCAACTTCCACCTGCCGAAATCGACGCTGCTGATGCTTGTATCTGCCCTGATGGGCACCGAGCGCATGCGCCGTGTCTATGATCATGCGATTACGTCCGGCTACCGCTTCTTTTCCTATGGCGATGCCTCTCTTCTTCTGCCCGAACGGCGCAATCCGGTGATGCCCGGTCGCGCCGGGGCATGATAGGAGTCGATAAATCGCGACACTCGCCCATCTGTCCTACTGAAAGACCCTACCGATGCTGACCGTTCTGCGCACCTCCTGGCCCCTGCTTCTGGGCATGATGCTTCTGATGATCGGCAATGGTGTGCAGGGTACGCTTCTGGGTATCCGGGGCGCGATCGAGGGGTTTTCGACCACCCAGATGTCGGTCGTCATGTCGGCCTATTTTCTGGGCTTCCTCTTCGGCAGCCGGATGACGCCGGGCATGATCCGTTCTGTCGGCCATGTGCGGGTCTTTGCTGCGCTTGGATCGATGATCTCGGCGGTTCTCGTCGCCTATGCTGCCGCCCCCGACTGGATCGCATGGTCGTTGATGCGGGTCCTGATCGGGTTTTCCTTTTCAGGCGTTTATATCACGGCCGAAAGCTGGCTGAACAATGCGTCCACGAACGAGACGCGGGGGCAGGCGCTTTCGCTCTACATGATCATGCAGATGCTCGGCATCATCGCGGCGCAGGCGCTGTTGAACGCGGGCGATCCGTCAGGATACTTCCTGTTCGTCATCCCCTCGGTCCTCGTCTCCATTGCGTTCACGCCGATCCTTCTGACGGCAAGCCCCGCGCCCGCCTTCGAACTGACGAAACCCTTGAGCTTCGTGAAACTCTACCAGACCTCGCCCCTGGGTTGCGTGGGTATCTTCCTTTTGGGCGGTGTCTTTTCGGCGCAGTTCGGCATGGCTTCGGTCTGGGGCGCCACGGTCGGACTTTCGGTCAAGGAGTTGTCGATCTTCATCGCGGCGATCTATGTCGGCGGGCTCATCCTGCAATATCCGATCGGCTGGATGTCGGACCGGATGGACCGGCGCACGCTTGTTCTGGCACTTGCCGCGGTTGGCGCGCTTGCCACGGCTGTGCCCGTTCTGGTCAATGCGAATTTCTACGCCCTTGTGGCCGTCGCCACATTGATGGGCGGGGTGTCCAACCCGCTCTATTCGCTTCTGGTCGCCTATACCAACGACTTCCTCGAACGGGAGGACATGCCCGCCGCCTCGGCCGGTCTGATCTTCATCAACGGTGTCGGCGCCATTGGCGGCCCGCTGCTGACCGGCTGGATCATGGCGGTTTTCGGGCCGTCGGGCTTCTTCCTGTTCATCGCCGTCCTTTTCGGGCTGCTGGCGGGCTACGCCGGATGGCGGATGACGCGCCGCCCGGCACCGACGACGGAACAGACGGGTTCCTACATGGCGCTGGCGCCGACCGCAGGTCTGGTCGCGGTCGAGACGGCCGCCGAGGTCGCCGCGGATGCCCAGGAAGAAGCAGTCGCCCATGCCGAGGAAGAGGCCGCCCAGGCCGAAGAGGAGGCTCAAAGGCCGGACTGACAGCTTCCACTGGCCTTTCGGTCGACTTCCTGCAACTCTGTTAGAAAGCAGACTGCACGGGAGGTCGCCATGTCAGAGCCTGAAGCGATCATCGAGTTCTGGTTGCATGAGGTCGGACCCGATGGCTGGTACGAAGCCGTTGACGAGGTCGATGAGGAGATCCGCACCCGGTTCGGCGCGGAATGGCGTGCAGCCCACGCCGGGGAACGGGAGTACTGGTGCAATGGTCCGCGCGGCACGCTGGCCTATCTGATCCTGACCGACCAGTTTCCGCGCAACATGTTCCGGGGCAAACCCGAAGCTTTCGCCACCGATGCCCGCGCACGCGCGGCTGCAGCGTCGGCCATCGACAAGGGCTATGACCTGAAGATCCCGGAACCTGAACGGGTCTTTTTCTACATGCCGTTCGAACATTCCGAGGATCTGGCGGATCAGGATCGTTGCATCGCACTGTTCGAAACGAACCTGCATGAGTCGCGCGACGAGTTCCTTCTGCATGGAAAAGCGCATCGCGAGATCATCCGGCGTTTCGGCCGGTTTCCGTTCCGCAACGCCGCGCTTGGCCGCAAATCCAGTGCCGAGGAAGAGGCGTTCCTGAAGGACGGCGGCTATGGCGCAGTTGTGCGGGCACTGGAAAAGCAGGGCTGAGCGCAGCCATGCGCTGAGTGCAAGCCGCATAGGCACTGGTGGCGTTGCGTGATTTTAGAAAGTAGTTTAATGCCAAACTACTTTTTCCGAGGGAGGATGAGATGGCGGCGAAGAGTTTCGACATGATCGTGATCGGCGCGGGTCCGGGCGGCTATGTGGCTGCGATCCGGGGCGCGCAGCTGGGGCTGAACGTCGCGATTGTCGAACGCGAGCATATGGGCGGCATCTGCCTCAACTGGGGCTGTATCCCGACGAAGGCGCTTCTGCGCTCGGCCGAAGTCTTCCACCTGATGCACCGCGCCAAGGAGTTCGGGCTGAAGGCTGACGGGATCGGCTATGACCTCGACGCGGTCGTCCAGCGGTCGCGCGGGGTGGCAAAGCAACTGTCGGGCGGCATCGGCCATCTGATGAAGAAGAACAAGATCACGACCTTCATGGGCGCGGCCACGATCCCGGCAAAGGGAAAGGTCAGCGTCAAGACCGACAAGGGCACGGAGGAACTGGTTTCCAAGGCCATCATCCTCGCCACGGGCGCGCGCGCCCGGGAACTGCCGGGGCTGGAGGCCGACGGCGATCTCGTCTGGACCTACAAGCACGCGCTGCTGCCGCCGCGGATGCCGAAGAAGCTGTTGGTCATCGGATCTGGTGCCATCGGCATCGAATTCGCTTCGTTCTTCAACACGCTTGGTGCGGATACGACTGTGGTCGAGGTGCTGGACCGTGTTCTGCCGGTGGAAGACGCCGAAATTTCCGCTTTCGCCAAGAAGGCCTTCACCAAGCAGGGCATGAAGATCATGGAGAAATCCACGGTCAAGAAGCTTGACCGCGCCAAGGGCAAGGTGACGGCCCATATCGAGACCGGTGGCAAGACCGAGACGATGGAGTTCGATACCGTGATTTCCGCCGTGGGTATCGTCGGCAATGTCGAAAACCTCGGGCTCGAGGCGCTTGGTGTGAAGGTCGACCGCACCCATGTTGTCACGGATGAATATTGCCGCACCGGTGTCGAGGGGCTCTATGCCATCGGCGATGTCGCCGGTGCGCCCTGGCTTGCGCACAAGGCCAGCCACGAGGGCGTAATGGTCGCCGAACTGATCGCGGGCAAACATCCCCATCCGATCAAACCGAACTCGATCGCGGGCTGCACCTACTGCCATCCGCAGGTGGCGTCTGTCGGTCTGACCGAGGCCAAGGCAAAAGAGGCCGGTCACGAGGTCAAGGTTGGCCGCTTCCCGTTCATCGGTAATGGAAAGGCCATTGCGCTCGGTGAACAGGAAGGCCTGATCAAAACGGTGTTCGACGCCAAGACCGGCGAGCTTCTTGGCGCCCACATGGTCGGCGCGGAAGTGACCGAACTCATTCAGGGTTACGTCGTCGGCCGCACGCTGGAGACGACCGAGGGCGAGTTGATGGAAACCGTCTTCCCGCACCCGACGCTGAGCGAAATGATGCACGAGGCGGTGCTCGACGCCTACGGCCGCGCGCTGCATATCTGAGACCGGGCGAGGGGCGGGTGGAACGGACCAACTGGCCCCTCATCGCCGCCCTTTGGTTCGCCGGGCTGACCGCTGCCGGTCAGTTCGCCAAGATCGGCGTGATATTCGACCTCATGCGCCCGGTCTGGCCGGGGGCAGGGGTCTGGCTGGGCCTTGTCGTCTCGGTCGTGGGCTTCGTCGGCATCGTCTTCGGCACGTCCGCCGGGATTGCGGTTGCGCGGATCGGCCCACGCCGTATGTTGCTGTCAGCGCTGATTGCGGGCGCGGCGCTGTCGCTGATCGAAAGCCTGATGCCGCCTCTGCCGGTGATGATCGGTCTCCGGGTTCTTGAAGGGATGAGCCATCTTGCAATCGTTGTCGCGGCGCCGGTCCTGATCGCGGCCACGGCGCGGCCCGGGGACCAGCCGGCCGCGATGACGCTCTGGTCCACCTTCTTTGGAATCGCCTTCGCGATCACGGCCTTTCTTGGGCGACCACTCGTTACCGCGCATGGGCCGCAGGCGCTCTTTGTCACCCATGCGGTGTTGATGGCATTTGCGGCTCTCCTTCTCTGGACCATGATCCCGGCAGGGCGCACGGCGCCGCCCAATGCCATCGCCCGCGCCGGACTGATCGAGGCGCACCGCCGTATCTATGCCTCGCCCCGAATTGCCGCACCGGCGCTGGGATTCGTCTTCTATACGCTGATGTTCGTGGCCTTTCTGACGCTTCTGCCCGACCTGATCGCCCCGGAGTGGCGCTATCTGACGGCGACGGTGATGCCTCTGGTGTCGATTGTCATTTCGTTGGCCTTTGGCGTCCCGCTGACCCGCGCCAGGGGGGCGGTTCTGACGGTGCAGGTCGGCCTTGGCGCCGCGGCGTTCGCCATTGCCGCCTTCGTGATGAGCGGCGGTCAGGGCATCTTAGCGCTGATCGCCGTCATGGCGATCTCCGGTGCGCTGGGTCTGGTGCAGGGCGGCAGCTTTGCCGCAATTTCCGAACTGAACGCCGACGGGGCGGCCCGGGCCGAAGCGGCGGGCGCAATCGCACAGCTCGGCAATGTCGGCACGACGCTTGGCACGCCCATCCTGCTCAGAATGACCGACCTGTGGGGATTGCCTGCCGTCCTATGGTTTGGCGTGCCGCTTTGTCTCGGCGGCATCCTTACACATGCCTGGCTTTCCCGGCGCCGGACCCGTTGCGCCTGACGCGCGGCTGGCAGGCGGGTTTGTGCGCGTCGCGTGACGACGCGCACAAACCCAAAGTCTGTTCTCTTATTGTTCTCAGATTTGGGTTGGAGACTCAAGCGCCATGCACTATCTGTTAACTCCTGACCCCGGGGTGAACCATGGCCGAGCAGAAATTCATCGAAGTGCGTGGCGCGCGCGAGCATAATCTGAAGTCTATCGACGTCGATATTCCGCGCGACAGGCTGACGGTGATCACCGGCCTGTCGGGCTCGGGCAAGTCCTCGCTCGCCTTTGACACGATCTATGCGGAAGGCCAGCGGCGTTATGTCGAAAGCCTTTCGGCCTATGCCCGTCAGTTTCTGGACATGATGGGTAAACCCGATGTCGATCATATCTCGGGCCTCTCGCCTGCGATTTCGATCGAGCAGAAGACGACCTCGAAGAACCCGCGTTCTACGGTCGGGACCGTCACTGAAATCTATGACTACCTGCGCCTTCTCTTCGCCCGCGTGGGCACGCCCTATTCTCCCGCCACGGGCAAGCCCATTGAGGCGCAGCAGGTGCAGGACATGGTCGACAGCGTGATGGCAATGGAAGAGGGGACACGCGGCTATCTTATGGCCCCCATCGTGCGCGACCGGAAGGGCGAATATCGCAAGGAATTTCTTGAACTGCGCAAGCAGGGTTTCCAGCGGGTCAAGGTCGACGGCCAGTTCTACGAGCTGGAGGAGCCGCCGACGCTCGACAAGAAGTTTCGGCATGACATCGACGTGGTGGTCGACCGGATCGTCGTGCGCGAAGGGCTGGAGACGCGGCTTGCTGACAGCTTCCGCACCGCACTGAACCTTGCCGATGGTATCGCGATCCTTGAGACCGCACCGCCCGAGGGCGATCCGGAGCGCATTACATTCAGCGAGAACTTCGCCTGTCCGGTCAGCGGCTTCACCATTCCCGAGATTGAGCCCCGGCTGTTTTCCTTCAACGCGCCTTTCGGGGCCTGTCCGTCCTGCGACGGGCTTGGGGTGGAACTGTTCTTTGACGAACGCCTTGTCGTGCCGGACGTGACGCTGAAGCTGAAGGACGGTGCGCTGGCACCCTGGAACAAGGGCAAGTCGCCCTATTTCACGCAAACCATTGACGCGCTTGCCCGACACTATGGTTTTGATCCGAAAAAACCTTGGAAGGACTTGCCCGAACAGGTACAGAACCTGTTTCTGCGCGGTTCGGGCGACGAGGAAATCAAATTCCGCTTCGACGAGGGCGGGCGGGTTTACGAGGTCACGCGGACCTTTGAGGGCGTGATCCCCAACATGGAGCGCCGGTATCGCGAGACCGACAGCAACTGGGTGCGCGAGGAATTCGAACGCTACCAGAACAACCGCCCCTGCGGCGCTTGCGGCGGCCACCGTCTGCGGCCGGAGGCGCTTGCGGTGAAGATCGCGGGTCTGCATGTCGGTGAGGTCGTGCAGATGTCGATCAAGGAGGCCTATGCCTGGATCGACACCGTCCCCGCGAAGCTGACCAAGCAGAAAAATGAGATTGCGCGTCTGATCCTCAAGGAGATCCGCGAGCGGCTTGGGTTCCTGAACAACGTCGGGCTTGAATACCTGACGCTGTCCCGCAATGCCGGAACACTTTCCGGCGGCGAAAGCCAGCGCATCCGGCTGGCGAGCCAGATCGGTTCGGGTCTGACCGGTGTCCTTTATGTGCTGGATGAGCCTTCCATCGGCCTGCATCAGCGCGACAACGACCGGCTTCTCGGGACGCTGAAAAACCTGCGCGATCAGGGCAATACGGTTCTGGTCGTGGAACATGACGAAGAGGCGATCCGCGAGGCAGACTACGTTTTCGACATCGGACCCGGTGCCGGTGTGCATGGCGGGCAGGTCGTGTCGCGCGGCACACCCGCAGAAATTGCCGCGGACCCGGCCTCGCTGACAGGGCAATACCTGTCGGGCAAGCGAGAGATCGCTGTGCCGAAGCTTCGCCGCGAAGGCAATGGCAAGATGCTGAAAGTGGTCGGGGCCACCGGCAACAACCTGAAGGACATGACGGCGGAGTTTCCGCTGGGCAGGTTCATCTGTGTCACCGGTGTCTCGGGCGGTGGAAAGTCCACGCTGACGGTTGAGACGCTTTACAAGAACGCGGCCCTTCGTCTGAACGGTGCGCGCGAAACACCCGCGCCCTGCGAGACGATCAAGGGCTTTGAGCATCTCGACAAGGTCATCGACATCGACCAGCGCCCGATCGGCCGTACCCCGCGATCAAACCCCGCGACCTATACCGGCGCCTTCACCCCGATCCGCGACTGGTTCGCCGGACTTCCCGAGGCCAAGGCGCGTGGATACGCGCCGGGCCGGTTCAGCTTCAACGTCAAGGGCGGGCGCTGCGAGGCCTGTCAAGGCGATGGTGTCATCAAGATCGAGATGCACTTCCTGCCTGATGTCTACGTCACATGCGAGACCTGCAAGGGTCATCGCTATAATCGCGAAACGTTGGAAATCAAGTTCAAGAGCAAGAGCATTGCCGATGTGCTTGAGATGACCGTGGAGGATGCGCAAAGCTTCTTCTCTGCCGTTCCGGCGATCCGGGAAAAGATGGACGCGCTGGTCAAGGTCGGTCTTGGTTATATCAAGGTCGGCCAGCAGGCGACGACTTTGTCCGGCGGCGAGGCGCAGCGGGTGAA
>JAUIDM010000379.1 GCA_030428915.1 Alphaproteobacteria bacterium
GTGCCGCAAAGCGCGCACCATAGCGGTTCTCCAAACCGCCGCAGATCGCCACGGCCTGCTCTGCTCCGATGATGTCGAGCCACGAGAATGGCCCGCCCGACCAGGGCGCGAAGCCCCAGCCGAGGATTGCACCGACATCACCTTCGCGAATATCCTCCAGCACGCCCTCTTCCAGCGCCCGCACCGCTTCAAGCACCTGCGCCATCATCAGCCGGTGCTGCACTTCGGTCAGTTCCGGCTGAGCTTCGGCCACTGGCCAGACCGCGCCCAACTCCTCCCACAGCCCCTGACGTCCGCCTTTCTCGTCATAGGCGTAGAAACCCGCATTCGACTTGCGCCCCAAGCGGCCCTTGTCGGCCATGGCGAACAGCACATCATCGACCGCACTATCGGGATAGGCATCTCCCATCGCCGCCTTCGTCGCCTTGGCGATCTTCACGCCGAGGTCGATCGAAGTCTCATCGACCAGTTGCAACGGCCCGAGCGGGAAACCCAAGAGCTTCGCCGCGTTTTCGATCAGCGCCGGTTGGACGCCCTCGGCCACCATGCGCAACCCTTCGTTGATATAGGGGATGATGCAGCGATTTGCGTAGAAGAAGCGCGCGTCGTTGACGACGATCGGGGTCTTGCGGATCTGCCGCACGAAATCGAGCGCCTTGGCCACGGCGACATCGCCGGTTTCTTTCCCCTTGATGATCTCCACCAGCATCATCTTGTCGACGGGCGAGAAGAAGTGGATGCCGATGAACTGTTCCGGCCGCTTCGACGCCTTGGCAAGGTCCGAGATCGGCAGGGTCGAGGTATTGGTGGCAAAGATCGCGCTTTCCGGGATCACCGCCTCGGCCCTGGCAGTGACGTCGGCCTTGACGCCCATGTCCTCGAACACCGCCTCGACGATCAGATCGCAGCCCTCAAGTGCCGTATAGTCGGTCGTGGCATGAATCCGGCCCAACACCTCGGCCTTCTTCGCCTCCGTCACCTTGCCGCGTTTCATACCCTTGTCGAGCAGGCTTTCGCTATAGGACTTGCCCTTGTCGGCGGCCTCCTGTTTCGCGTCGATCAGCACCACGTCGATCCCGGCATTGGCCGAGACATAGGCGATGCCCGCGCCCATCATTCCCGCGCCAAGGACGCCCACCTTCTTAACTTTCTGATCGGCGACGTCGGGCCGGTTCGCGCCTTTTTCCAGCGCTTCCTTGTTCAGGAAAAGCGACCGGATCATCGCGGAGGACGAGGGATTCATCAGCACGCTCGTGAACCAGCGCGCCTCGATCTTCAAAGCGGTGTCGAAGGGCACCATCGCGCCCTCGTAGACAGCGGAAAGAAGTGCCTTGGCCGCCGGATAGACCCCTTGCGTCTTGCCATGGACCATGGCCGAGGCGCCGACAAACGTCATGAAGCCCGCCGGGTGATAGGGCGCGCCGCCCGGCATCTTCCAGCCTTTCTGGTCCCAGGGTTTGACGATGTCGGCGTCGGTTGCCGACAGCACCCATTCCTTGGCGCGTTTGAGCAGATCCTCAGGCGCCACGACCTCGTCGATCAGTCCCGCCGCCTTGGCCTTCTTCGGGTCGAGCATCTTGCCTTCGAGCAGCACGGGCGAGGCCGCCATTGCGCCCACCATGCGGGAAAACCGCGTCGTACCGCCGCCGCCGGGGAAGAGACCCACGAGAATCTCCGGCAATCCGATCCTGGCTTTCGGATTGTCGGCCATGATCCGGCGGTGGCAGGCCAGCGCGACCTCCGTCCCGATGCCCGCGCAGGTGCCGGGGATGGCGCAGACGACGGGCTTGCCACCCTTGTTGGTCTTGGGGTCAAGACCAGCGCGTTCCAGCTTGCGCAGGATATGATGCCCCGACATCGTGAAATCGAAGAGCGCTTGGGCCGGATTGTCGCCCGCCTCTTCGCGGATGCGCGCCAGCACGTTCAGGTCCATGCCGCCCGCAAAGCTCTCTTTGCCCGAAGTTACGATGATGCCTTTGACCGTGTCGTCGGCCAAGGCTTTGTCGACCATCTCACTGACCAGTGCGAAAGCCTCGCGCGTCATCACGTTCATCGATTTGCCGGGCACGTCCCAGCTCAGCGTGGCAACGCCGTCGGCATCAACGGAATAGGTAAAATCGCTCATGCTTTGTCTCCCTGATAAGGGGTGCCGTTCTTGTGGGTGAAGGTGGCCTTGCCGTCCTTCAGTTCCACTTCCAGATCGACATCGGAATAGGTGGCTTTTTCGGGGTTCATGCGGGAACCGATGACGAGGAAGCGTGCCTCGGTCTCCGTCCGGTTGATGAAGTGATGGCCGTTCGGATCGCCCGCGGGAAAGGCGGCGCAGTCGCCGGGGCGCATCACCGTCTCGCCCTCGTCCTGGACCAGAACGCATTCGCCCGCAGTCACCATCACGAACTCATCCTCGCGGTGGTGCCAGTGGCGCAGGCTGGACATGGCACCCGGCTGAAGGATCACCTCGTTCACGCCGAACTGCGTCAGACCGCCCGCGTCGCCGAGCCGCAGCGAGGAGCGCCCCTTCATCTGGCTGGCATAGGGTTCGGGATAGATCGAGCCGGTACGGGGTGCGATCTTCGACTTGTCGATGACGGGCATGGCTTCAGACCCGCTCGATGATCGTGGCGGCACCCATGCCGCTCGCGATGCAAAGCGTGGCAAGCCCGGTGCCCTTGCCGCTGCGCTCCAGCTCATCCAGCAGGGTGCCGATGATGATGGCGCCGGTGGCACCCAGGGGGTGGCCCATGGCGATGGAGCCGCCATTGACGTTGACCTTGCCCGCGTCCACGTCGAACGCCTGCATGAACCGCAGGACGACAGAGGCGAAAGCCTCATTGACCTCAAAGAGGTCGATGTCGCTGATCGACATGCCGCTGTCCTTCAGTATCTTCTCGGTCACCGGCACGGGGCCGGTCAGCATGATCGTCGGATCGGTGCCGATCTTCGCGGTCGCGCGGATGCGGGCGCGGGGTTTCAGGCCATGGGCCTCGCCGAATTCCTTGTTGCCGATCAGGACGGCCGCCGCGCCGTCGACGATGCCGGACGAATTGCCCGCATGGTGAACGTGATTGATCCGCTCCAGATGCGGATATTTCATCAACGCGACCTTGTCGAAGCCGGGCATGACCTCGCCCATATCCTTAAAGCTCGCCTTCAGCGCGCCTAGCGTTTGCATGTCGGTGCCGGGGCGCATGTATTCGTCATGATCGAGAATCGGCAGGCCATTCTGATCGCAGATCGTGATGATCGAGTTTTCGAACCGTTTGTCTTTCCACGCCGCCGCTGCGCGGTTCTGCGATTCCACGGCAAGCGCGTCGGCATCGTCACGGGTAAAGCCGTATTCGGTGGCAATAATATCGGCCGAGATGCCCTGCGGCACGAAATAGGTCTTCATCGCTAGGGTCGGATCCACGGCGATCGCGGCCCCGTCCGATCCCATGGCGACGCGGCCCATCATCTCCACCCCGCCCGCGATATAGGCGGACCCCGCACCGCCCCTGACCTGATTTGCGGCGAGGTTCACCGCCTCCATGCCGGAGGCGCAGAAGCGGTTGATCGCCAGACCGGGGATACGTTCGTCGAGGTCGGATAGCAGGACGGCGGAGCGCGCAAGGCAGCCGCCCTGTTCGCCGACCTGCGTGACATTGCCCCAGATCACATCTTCGACCGCGTGGCCCTCAAGGTTGTTGCGCTCTTTCACGGCGTTCAGGATCTTGGCTGACAGCGCGACGGAGGTCACTTCGTGCAGCGCGCCATCCTTGCGGCCCTTGCCTCGGGGGGAACGC
>JAUIDM010000380.1 GCA_030428915.1 Alphaproteobacteria bacterium
TTCAGCCGCGAGCATGTTCACACCTTCGATGATGATATTGAAGAACAGATGCTTGCCCGACTTGTCGAAGACATGCCAGTCCAGCCGGAACGGCGCCTGCCCCCGCAGATGCGCGACCGACCGTACCTCGAAGAAGCTCTTCAGCGGCCGCGCCTCCTGCACCTCGATCCTGCCACCGATGAACTCGCGGAAACGGCGGCCGTATTTGCGCGCAAGATAACCCTGAAAGGCCTTTATATAGGCATTCAGCTCTGCCGTCGACGCGGACCGGCCCGCAGGCCCGAGGGAACTTTGCGCGATGAAGCGCACATCGGCATAACGCACGAAAATGCGTTCGAAATCCTTGAACATCGCCGTTTCCGACTTGCCCGAGGCGATGACTCCGTTGACCTCGCCCACGACCTTGTCGACCAAGGACTTGGCCTGGCTTGTATCCAGCGCCCAGGCGCTGCCCGAAAGGGCTGCCAGAGCGATACCGGCGGGAAGGCTGGCCATGAGGCGGCGGCGGGTCAGACTACTGTCCATAAGGGTCCTCGTAAGGGTCGAACACATCAGCATCCTCTTCGATGCCAAGTTCAAAATGGCGGTTTTGCAGGTAGAGTAGCCTCATCTGCGCGTAACTATCCGCACTTTCATATAGGATTGCATCGACCGTATCGCCATAGAGCTGCCGGTCGGCCGCCCGCCCGGCAAGCCTAAGGCCGCGCAGATAGTAGCTCTCGGGTGGGTCAACCACCATGCCGATGGGATTGGTGATCACATCGACGACAGATCCCACCAGATCGCGCTCGGTCGTCGGCCCGGCCACGGGCACGACAAGGAATGCGCCTTCCGGTGCGCCCCAGACATGCAGCGTTTCGCCGAAGTCAGTGGCATCGGCATAGATGCCCATCGCCGTCGCCGGATCGAAGATGCCACCGATACCCACGGTCGTATTGATCACGAAGCGAAGCGAATTGGTGAGCGCCGGCTTCGGCCGCAGTTGCAGGACATTGTTCAGCACATCGCTGGGCGTGCCCAAGTTCTCGGCGACATTGCTGACGCCTTCGGCGACTGGTCTTGGAAGGAACGGTTTCTTGTCGGGTTTACCGCCGCCGAAGAGCGCGCGGTCCACCGCCAGGTTTTCCTCATGCACCTCGCGGTTTCGCATCTCATAGGGATCGTTGAATTCCGCGCCCGGCTCCGGCGTCGAACATGCCGTCGCCAGCAGGACGAATGCCACGGAAAAACTGGCAGCGCACCGTTTGACGGAATACGGCATCAATGGATTTTCCAACATTTTCTTTTTATCTTCCGAAGAATCTGAAACAGAGGCGGCAACATCCCCGGAAAACTAAAAGGCCGCGGGGACAGAGGCAAGTCACGGACCCGACAGAAACAGGGTTTGGCGAGAATCCCCTGAGGCGAAGGAGCAAGGCGCATGGCGCAGGCAGAGCAGAGACGGGGGGCGGAGGAACTCGCAAGCGCCAGGGCCGGACAGAACTGGCTGCTCTGGGCAGTGGCCGTGTTTTCAGGCTTCGTGAACCTTCTCATGCTGACCGGACCAATCTTCATGCTTCAGGTCTACGACCGGGTTCTCGGAAGCCGGTCGGAGGAAACCTTGCTGGCTCTCTTCGCTCTGGTCGCCTTCCTTTTTGCCATGATGGGTCTTCTGGACCTCGCGCGGGCACGGGTCATGGCGCGGCTGGCCGGGCGCTATCAATCGGCGCTGAATGCGCGTGTGTTTTCGGCCGCCCTTTCGCGCAGCGCGCTTTTTCCCGGCGACGCGGCGGCGGCGAGCGGCCTTCGCGATCTCGACGCGATCCGGCAGCTTCTGGCCTCGCCGGTTTTTCTTGCGCTCTTCGACATGCCTTGGGCGCCGGTCTTCCTTGCGGCCGTCTTCATTTTTCATCCCTGGCTGGGCTTTCTGGCGCTTGCCGGTGGCGCGCTTCTGGTGGTCACGGCACTGCTCAACCAAACCACGACGCGCCGCGCCGTGCTGTCGTCCGCAGCCGCCGGTCAGCAGGCGGATCGCCTTTCTGACCAGCTTCGCGATGAGGCCGACCTGATCCAGAGCCTTGGCATGAGGGGAGCAAGTTTCGCCCGCTGGATGCAGGCGCGGTCCGAGGCGCTGGACCAGTCGATTGCGGCCAGCGACCGATCCGGCACCTTCTCGACCTTTTCGAAGACCTTCCGCCTCTTCCTGCAATCGGCGATGCTGGCGCTTGGTGCGCTTCTGGTACTCGAGGGCAAACTGACACCGGGCGCGATGATTGCAGCGTCGATCATGATGGGCCGCGCACTCGCACCGATAGAACAGGCCATTGGTGGCTGGGCGATGGTGCAACGCGCCGCAGAAGGGCGACGGCGGCTTGCCACCCTTCTCTCTTCCGTACCACCGTCGGCCCCTCGGACCGCCCTGCCGAAACCTCGCGCCATCCTCGAGGCGAACCAGCTTACCGTCGTGCCGCCCGGTCAGTCATCCGCCTCGCTCCGAATGGTGTCGTTCCGTCTGGAACCGGGAAAGGCACTTGGTGTCATCGGCCCTTCCGGTGCCGGGAAATCGACGCTTGCGCGCGCACTGACCGGTGTTTGGCGACCGGCCGGAGGCTGGGTGCGGCTCGATGGCGCTACGCTCGACCAGTACGACCCCGACGAACTTGGCCGTCATGTCGGCTATCTGCCGCAGCGGGTGACGCTGTTCGACGGCACGATTGCCGAGAACATTGCCCGGCTAGAGGCAACCCCCGACGATCAGGCCATCGTCGCAGCCGCGCAGAAGGCTGCGGCGCACCAGATGATCCTCGACCTGCCGGATGGCTATAACACTCGCGTCAGTCAGGCGGGCGGGCGTCTTTCTGGCGGCCAGATCCAGCGCATTGGCCTGGCTCGCGCGCTTTACGGCGATCCGGTGATCCTTGTCCTGGATGAGCCCAATTCCAACCTCGACAACGATGGCTCCATGGCGCTGAATGCTGCTATCCGCGAGATGAAGGCCGACGGTCGTTCGGTCCTGATCATGGCACACCGGCCTGCTGCAATTCAGGAATGCGACATATTGATGATCCTTGATGGCGGCATGCGCCGGGCCTATGGCCCCCGCGACGAGGTTCTGAAGAGCATGGTGAAGAACGCGAGCGAGATCACCCGCGCCAAGGGGCCGGGGGGCGTGACATGAGCGGCCCGCTTTCGCTGCGCGGTCCACTGATGCTCGGCTGGATCGCGCTCGCCATTCTGGTCGGCGGCTTCGGCCTCTGGTCGGTCACGACAGAAATTGCCGGCGCCGTCGTCGCCTCGGGTCAAGTCGAAGTCGAACAAAACCGTCAGGTTGTCCAACATCCCGACGGCGGCGTGGTCGCCGATATCCACGTCAAGGATGGCGACCTTGTGGACGCTGGGGAGCCGCTGCTCTCGCTCGACGGAACGCTCCTGCGGTCAGAACTGGCTATCGTCGAAGGCCAGTTCTTTGAGATCCTCGCCCGGCGCGGCCGGCTGGAGGCGGAACGCGACGATGCCGAGACGATCACCTTCCCCGAGGAACTGACCACGTTTGCCGCCGAACGGGCAGAAATCGCTGCTCTCATCACCGGGCAAGAGCGGCTTTTTCTATCGCGCCGCGAAACGGAGGCGAACGAGATCCAGCAGCTTCAGCGCCGCGGTGAGCAGATCGCCAGCCAGATCGAAGGGATCACCGCCCAGCGCAGGGCGTCGGACGATCAACTGCGTCTGATCGAACAGGAACTCGCGGATCTACAATCGTTGCTCGACCGGGGGCTGACCC
>JAUIDM010000022.1 GCA_030428915.1 Alphaproteobacteria bacterium
ATCCCGTGGACCTGGACGAGTACAAGAGGCAGCAGAAATGCCAATCAGAGACCGAAAAAGCCCATACTGGTACGCCCGTTACACCGATCCGATCACGGGTAAGAGGCGGGCAGTATCGACTCGGACGGCAAATAAGCGCGAAGCTACGCTAATCGAAAACGAGATCCGGGCACAGGTCTACCGCGACAAGAATTCGGAGTCCTACGGCCACAAACCGTTCGAGGATCTGATGGATGCGTGGCTCGACCACGTTGGAAACCGGGAGCGGGACAAGTACGCATTCGCCGCCCTGGTGGGGCACTTCGAAGGGCGCAGGCTGGATGCCATCAGCCCGGCAAATATCGGGGACTACAAAAGGAAGCGTGCGTCGGCGGGGGCCAGTTCGGCCACGATCAGGAAGGAATTGCAGACATTCCAGGCGGCCGTGAACTGGCTCAACCAGGAATGCGGGTGGAATATACCGAACCCAGTGGCTGGCAGGTTGCCGAAGCCGGGGGATAGCAGGGTCCGGTGGATCACGTTCGAGGAGTATCAGCGACTGCTGGAGTCCTGCGACTCGAGAGCGCCCTACCTGCCAGACATGATCACGCTGGCAGTGAATACGGGGATGCGGAGCGGGGAGATTCGGGGGCTGACGTGGGACCGCGTCGACCTGGCAGGATCAGTGATCCACCTCGCGCCCGGGGACCAGAAAAACCGGAAGTATGGATCCATCCCTCTGAATGCCACCGCGCGCCGGGTGCTGGCGGCTCGTTTCGAGGATGGGCAGGTCTACGTGTTCCACCGCGGGGAGAAACCTGTAGGGAAACCCATCGGATCAGTCCGCAAGGCGTTCGAGGGCGCCTGCCGGCGCGCAGGGATCCGCGACTTCGTTTTTCACGACCTCCGACACACCTGCGCTTCCTGGCTCGTCCAGAACGGCGTGGACCTCGCCAGGGTGTGCGAGGTACTCCGACATTCGGACATTCGGCAGACGATGATCTACGCCCATCTGGCGCCGCACGATGCGCTGCAGGCTGTCAGCGTCCTGGACAAAATCACTCCGACCATTTTTCCGACCACAAAGGTGGCGAAAGGGGGCAAATCGTGACGATTGCTGGCACAACCGGCGGCCTGGGGAGGGGCTGAAACGACGGTAAGTCGTTGAATATTGGCGCGCCCGAGAGGATTCGAACCTCTGACCTCTGCCTCCGGAGGGCACCATCCAAACAATAACTTTCGATTATATTCAACAAGTTAAGAGTTTTAGAAATCTGTTTCTCACCATTTTTCCAACCTCAACTGTTCAGGAGGACGATTGGCGGCCTCCGGATCACAAGCTTTAATATCCATTTCTCGTCGGCCCGCCGCGCCTCAGGGCATCTTCAATCGAATTTTGGCGTCCCTATTGTTCAAAAATTGAGGAATTGAAATGACAGAACACTGGAAGAATTTTCGATTCGATGTGTTAGTCAAATTTGTAGACAAGCTGTTGATAGTTCTAATGTTGTATTTTGTGTTCTTACTGATTCAGCAGCCGCTATCCAGCTACACGGCAAATCTAGAAACAGATCGATCAATTCAATCAAGAAAACTAGAAACTGGATTGGCGTACTTAGAGAATGTGTCGGCCGTTGCGTATCGGATTGATACTATCAATCAGATGGTAAGCATTGAGATGCCAGAGACGGTGAGCTCGGATTCGACAGCAAGAATTGCCAGAGACCTCGAGGAACAAACAGATGAACAACTTATCAATCTCAATCGAGAATTTGATGAAGGCGCACGCTTGGTGGCAAGTTTCACAATATACTACACAAGCGAAGAACGAAAGAGGCTGCGAAAACTAGAACTGAAACGAGAACACAACGCCCAAAGCTACATGGACGAGTTTATATTTCAAGATATTTATTCTCTGGAGTATGGATCAAAACGATGGAATAAGTATAGAAATGCGGTTAAGAAGCATATGTATAGAGTATCCGATGCTCGCAAAACTAGACAGGCGGTTAGTAAGATATTGTCTGAGAACTTTAATCAAATATCGGCAATTAACCTAATCACTGATACTTCCCAAGTAGACTAAGACAACTCTCAGTAACAACCACAATGTGGTGGGGGAACGTAAATGTCGGTATTTAGCCGAGAACCCGCCCACGAGCGGGAGTACAAAAACCGGGTTTCCACAGAAGGGGCCGAAGCCGAACTGATCTACTCGGCCTCGAACGTCTCCGCGCCCTGCGACTGAGTCAGGTTGATGTCGATATTCTCGGCCACCTCGGTCGCCAGCCAGGTCAGGAACCCCAAAACCCCCAGCAGGAAGTACCGCTTGATCGACCCCAGTTCGCGCTTGATTTGCTCCAAGTCTTCTTCGATGCGATTCAATCTAACTCTATCTGCGATGGTGAAAGTTGAAGGCGTTTCGAACTCCGATGCGTTCATTTGCCTACCCCGTTGTAGTACTTTAGCCCCGAACAACACCCCGGCTTCGGCGGCAAAGCCTGACCCTGCCGATTTTTCGGATACCCCTCACACCAGTTCCTAATAGTGGTCCGAGAAACGTCATACGCTTGTGCGGCCTCTGAAAGGCTTTCATATCTATTGCCATCAACCACCCAAAATTTGCTTGCTCTGGTGTTTCTGGCGTTTTCCAGGCGGGACACCCACCGGCAATTTTCGAGGCAGTAATTTCCGTTTGTATCAATCCTGTCGATCTCCATCCCATCGGGCTTTTCTCCCATGTCGGCGAGGAAAGTCTCGAAGGAATCCCACTCCTTACAAACAGAGATTCCTCTACCGCCGTAACGCGGGAAATTATCAGCACTCGGGGAATTGCATCTTTCTCTCATCCTTATCCATGTGCGATACGTAGGCGTATCTATCATTCCATGCTTTGTGAGAATGTCGTTTATGTACCGCACCCTAGTGCAGCCGCAGGACTTTCTTCGGCCCGACAAAAGCCCGGACAACACTGCCGTAGCGAATCCTCCGCATTCGCATTTACAAAGAAACTGGCGATTTTTGATGCCAGACGGGAATATCTTTGGCTGAATCTCTTTAATTACAGTCAGGCGATTGAAACGCTCGCCCGGGCGCACTACGATACGCGCAGCCATCTTGACACCTCTATTGTCAGGTTGGTTAGGGGGGCGGCAGTTGGTGCTGCCGCTTCCCGCTATTATATCAGCGATTTGCATCATTTTTACGGTATCGGTTCCAGGGGGCCCACCCTCCTATTCGCAGGCCGCGATACCCGGCGCATGCCTTCCATTGTGACATCCTGGTTTCAGGGCTGTGCCCTTCCACCGCGATTAGATACCACCCGACATCTGACAGCAGCCGCGGCACTTCATCCTGCGGCCATTCGTGCATCACCCGGTCCAGCGCCTCCACCGTCTGCGGGCACGTCGTCTCTGCCATTACCCTTGGCAGGATGTCACCCTCCTCGTACCACTTGTCGTGCGCCACACTGGCCGCCGCCCCGGAGAACGGGGAGTAGAGCGGAATCGGCAGCCACGGGTAGGACATCAGATCGCCCGTGTCGCCCTTGTGCTGCGGGAAATCCATCCCGAATGCCTCGATGATGAACTCCTCGTAGACGACTACCCGGGTGGGCGTGACCGGGCTGATCGGCACGGCACCGCCCGGGACATTCGCCCGAGGGAACCAGTCGAGGACATCGGGGCGGAGCATGGCCTACGCCTTGTCGCGATTCAGGTAGTTCTGCAGGATGGCCATGCCAGCGACGATGGCGGCGTAGATACCCGCCCCCGCCTCCTGGCCTGCGGCCACGAATCCGCCCAGCCAGTCCAGCACCTCGATGCCTTGGGCCTCGGCGTAGGCAACGGCGCCGGTGATGGTGGTCGCCAGCGTCATCATGCGGTTTTTCAATACGTCGATTGCGCTCATAATTTGACCTCATGGAAACATTCCGGACACGTCGCAGTGTCGTGCCCTTCGGATAGGATGAAACTGCCGTACTCGGCGCAGTGCTGGCACCAGCCCCTCAGTTCGGCGTGCCACTCGATGTCTTCCTTCTTCGGCCCGGGTCCGGGCTCTGGCTTCGGCGGCTTGTGATGGCCGGTCCAAACGCCCGGAACGTCGCTGGCGGTGAGTCGGCTCACAGGATTGCCGTACCGATGCACCAACCCAGCGCCCAGGACAGGAGCGCCAGGCTGATGATCAGGAGCCAGTAGCGGGGCAGGCGCATCAGAATCCCAGTACCGACGCCTCGTTGCCGCCGTCGTCGTCGTTGTTCGTGAACGGGCCGGTGGCGTCTACCGCCTGCGGCTTGTCCACCCCGCCCTGGTTAGGCTGGAGTACCGAGCTGGGCGAGCTGTCGATCACCGCTGTGCTCGAGTCCCCGGGGCCGATGTGAATCGATGACGTGCTGGCGCCGTTGGAAGTGCTGGATACCGATCCGCCCTCCGCACCACCGATGCCGTCGATGTGCCGCGAGCTGGACTGCTCGATGTTCCCAACGGTATAGGTGTCCCCGCGCTGGCTGGCTACGTCACTCAGGGCCTCGCCCATGATGTAACCCACGCCCAGCCAACCGGTCGCCCGGGCCACGGACCCGATCACGCTGGCCTCGGACTGCTCCGCCGCCTGGATGGACCGGGAACTGGCAAGGGCAACCTCGCCCTGCGGACTCAGCGCGTTATCACGCGCAGCGGCTACCAGGAGCGCCGTGTGGCACTGTCCAGCCGCCCGGTAGTATTCCGCCTGGCCCGACGCGCTCAGGGTTGCAATGACCTCAACAGGGGCGCTCTGGCAGATCCCCGCGGCTCCCACCGCGTCCCTGACGGCCATGGCGGCGTAATACTGCATGATCGGGGTCTCGCCCTTGATCTTGGTGCCGTCGGGCAGCTCGAGCGTGGCGCAGCCGCCCAGGGCTGCGAACAGAATCAGAATCGCGTATCTCATATCGGTTCTCCTCGAAGGGAATACATATATCCGTGCCAGAAATGCTCTCCGGCAATCGTCTGGACCTTCACCGCCTGCGCTGCTCCCGGCTTTTTGTCGGATCGCCGGTCTCCCTCGTAGGCGTGATCGTCGATCTCCACGACCATGATCGGGCCTTGCATCTCGCAGCCCTGCGTCTGGAGCCATAGGAAGAAATCAGCAGCATTGATGGAGTGGTCAAAGTACGACTCCATCAGCGTCTCCACCGTCTCCTTTCGCTCGCACACTGTCACCCGCACGGGTATGACCTCGCACAGCACGGGCGGCTCGTAGGGATCGAGATTCGATATGGGCTGGCAGTTGCCCCAGCCGATCTGCTCCACCGTGATCTCCGGCTCCGGAGTCGATTGGCAGCCCGCCAGCAGTACCGCGGTCAAAATCAGGAATCTCATGTCACTACCTCCCCGTTGGGTTGAATGTCTATTCCGGCCTGCACCCCAGTCGCGTACAGGGCGAGACAGGTCGAGCGCCAGCGCCAGCCGTCGAGGAACTTCGCGTCCTTCGGGCGGCGTCTCACGATGGAGTCGTACAGGGCCAGGCGGTGCTGGATGAGCCGGGCGATGCTGGCCTCCTTCAGCGCGGCCCGCGTCTCCCGGCCCATAATCCCGTCTACCCTTGCGCCTGCGCTTCGCTGGAGCGTTTTCACCGCGTCCCGGGGCGTGTGATTGACGAACAGGTCAAACGCCACCACGGCGATGTGATTCGGCAGCAGCGCGAGCTGGTTCGCAGACCAGTAGTCCCGCTGGTAGATCGCCCGGGCCTTCGCCGGAGTAGGATTTGCCCAGAACTCCGGGTCCGAGTGCGCCCGCCTGCTGATGCCGTAGATCGTCTTGCCGCCGGAGTCGTCTGGATCGTCAACGAAGCCACCCTCGTGGAACTCCACGAAGGCCATGGCAAGCGGGAACGTCACCCGGCTACTGGCTTACAACTCCGGCGGCGGAAACCCGCCAATGCCACCTGGGGAGTCTGCGGCAGGCGATCCGACGAATGCCGGGATATCGGGCCACGCCTGTTCTTCTATTTCGTACAGGTCAATATTCCCGTTCTTAATGGCGCTCCATGCCAGCGGGTAAGCGGTCTGCATCGCCTGGTAGTAGGGGATAATCTCCGCGAGAACCGCATCGACCTCGGCATCTGATCCGCCGGAATCGATGTATTCACGCCGTGCGGCCTTAACCTGGTTGATCGCGAAGGTGCATTCGGACGGAACCTTGTTTCCGGTGGGGTTATAGATCGCATATCCCGGGTTGAACGGGTTTTCCGCCTTCGCGACGCGGTACCAGTAGAACGCGTCGAGGTATTGCTTGGCGTAGTCCCGGCGCTGCGGGTTGGTCCAGCCCACCGTCTGATCGGCGAAGGTGCCAGGGCGATAACTGCCGTTGTCCCGGTACCAGCCGGACTCCACCGCGTCATCCGGGCAAAGGTCGTGGAATGGCTGGAGCGGATCGGGCGCTTGCTCGTACACCCGGCGTACGAGGTACAGGCTGCCGCTTTGCGTGTTGGCCAAGGAGACATATTTCGGCATCAGATATACTCCAGTATGGTGATCTTCCCGGGCGCACCAGCACCCCCGGACTCGACGGCAGTGCTGTCGTTGTAGCCACCGCTGGCACCGCCCGATCCATAACCAGAAGCATCCTTTCCGTCGGGGTCGGTCGCTGCGTAGTACCGACCGCCAGTGCCAGCGCCCATCGGCGCGTCGCGCCCGTTCACATCGTTCCCCTGGGCACCGTTCACATCGGGAATCGACCCGTCGAAACCGTCTATGGACACCTCGGGCGAGCCTGTGACAGTGCCGCCTGCCGCCGCGGTCGAGCCAGTGGTTGGTGCGATGCCACCTTCACCCCCGCCAGCGGTAATGTTGTTGGTCCCGTCGTTATAGGTACTGTCGCCGCCGTCCCCGGCGTCGGCTGAACTGGCGCCCGCCGCGCCGGCGGCGCCAATGGTAATTGTGGCTGAGGCGATGGAATCGCCCGCGACATCGACAACGAAGCGCGCGTACGCCCCACTGGCACCAGATCCGCCTGTACCGGTAGATCCTGTCCTGCCACCACCGCCGCCACCGCCACCGCCCCAAACCTCGACAATCGCGAACTTGGCACCACTGTCGTAAGTGTGAGTGCCGCTTGAAGTGTGTTCAGTCAGAATCGGCGGAGAACCACCCAGGCCAGACAGCGGTGTGACGATCTTCCAGTAGGTGCCCAGGCCGTTGCCGTCGTAGCTGTCGCTTTCCGGGTCGTTCTCCTCCTCATCATTTGAAGGATCACCGATGAACCGGTAAGCCACGCCGTCAGTGTCACCGATGACCATGCGACCATAGGGGAATTCTCCAGCGTCGTAATAGGCGATCGAGTCGGTCCAGTTGGCCAGGGGGAAGGCCCCCAGCTGATCCTCAAGGTCAACGAGCAGGAGCGCGGCCGCGAGCTCACGCGCCTCCCACTGTGCCGGGGTCAGGCCTCGCTCGATCAGGTAGTCAGACAGTGCCATTCGTTAAACCTCGTGCGTTGTTGCTCATTCAGCCCGCCACCTCGACTAGCTGCATTGAACCGGAGAACCGATCGTTGTTTGTGGCCTTGCCGGCGCCATAGTCGGCGATATAGGCGATCAGCCGCGTGTGGCGCTCGCGCGAATCCCCCTTGCCCTGGTACAGGCTGGCCACGATCGGTGCCTTTTTCAGGAAGGCATACTCCACCGCCCGGTCAAACGACACGGATTCGGAGTCCCCCAGGTGCCCCCACTGCAGCGTTCCGCCCTTCTTGGGCGGGTCGTACTCCACGAAGGTGTTGCCGGACGGGGCCTGAAACAGATTCGGATTGGCGATCAGGTCGATGCCCGAGCCGAATTGGAAATTGAGGGCCGGCACGAACGCCGGGCCGATCAGGATGTGCGAAATCATGGGCGCCGCTGAGCTCACAATGGAAACGCTCCAGTATTCCGCCTCCACTTCCGCGTCGAGGAAGTTGATTAGCGAAGGCTGGAACGGGTCCGCCTCGTCGCCCACCGGGTACCCGAGCGAGCCGTGCTGATACGGCGGGAGCTCAAAGGGCGAGTAAATCGCCTGCTGGCCGGGCACCGTTTCCGTGAATACCTCCACTCCGTCAAGCTGGAGCGAGAACGTCACATCCGCGTCAACGGGGAGCTCGGACAGGTGAAGTGCCCAAGCGCCCACCGGAAACGAGCGCGGGAAATACCCGCTGATCTCCACCGTCGTGGCCTCGGTCTCGAATGTAAGGTCCGGGTCCGGGTTTTTCAGATTCGTGACCACCTTGTCCCCGACGTGCGGCTGGTCCGCCTGGACGGTTGATCCGGACAGCAACAGCCAGTTCCGCAACAGGAATTTCCCGGTGTAGCTCATACCCAAATCTCGATGGTGTTGACCCTGCTTTTGCGGTCCCGCATCAGCGTCGTGATTCCGTAGCGCCCCTCGTCGTACCCGTAGCGCGGGAACTGGACAGCGATTTCATCGCCCAGGTTGAGCCGGGACAGATCCCGGAGCGTGTCAAACCGCACCCGGTCGAATGGGCGGTCGTACAGCTCCAGGATGAAATCCCCCAGGGCTTCCGTGTGCGTCTCGCGGTCGGCGTGGACGAATTCGGTCTCCACCGTCATCGAGCGCCAGTTGTTCGGGTATTGCTCCTTGATATCGGTGTTTTCGCGGAACGACTCGTGCGAATCCACCGACGTGGTGTTCTTGACCGTGATCTCGCCGAGTGGCCAGACGGTCTCGATCTCGGGCCGGCCAATCGGCCGGAATGTCTGAATGTCGGAGGCGCCGGAAGGTTTCTGGAATTCGGCCACGTACAGCAGGCCGTCACGGCGCACGCACAGGTCCAGGGGTAGCCCGCTGAATGACCGGTCCACGAGCCCGAGGTAATTTTCCTGCACCGCATCCGGGTCCACGTCGATCAGGTACGGGAACGCCGTGTCCACGGCGTCGAACGAATCCTCGTCGAGGTCGGCCAGGGTGAACAGCCCACCGCTCGCGTCGGTGAGATAGGATTTCGCCACCGTCCCGGGCAGACCGCCACCGGGGAATGTAAAGTCCCCGTCCTTGATCGTCACGTTGACCCGATTCACCCGGCTGGCCACGGTGATGTCGAGCTGATCGTGATCGCCCTGTACGTTGTAGACCTCGCCGTCGAAGGCCACCCGGAAATCGGACAGCGGCCACCGCATGTCGCCCCGGTAGTGCGTGAAGGTGGTCAGCCGGATATCCCGCCAGTCCCGCCAGTCATCTACCCCGCCCTCGACATTGGCGAGCAGAACGCGGGCCGTGTCGGTGTGGGTCTCGGTAAAAAGGCCGGATTCGAGCTCGAACAGGACATCCATTTCCACCAGTCGTGCTCGGTGGTCGTAATCGTCCAGGCGGTACCGGCGATCCGCGGCACGCAGCACAACCGGATCATCATCGGCATCGTATCCGTCGAAGTGGACTACGCTGACCGGTTGACGGTCCTCAGATACCAACCACTCCTCGTATTCCGAATCACTGATCGGCATCAGGGGTACGTGACGGCACTCAGTGATTCAAATGACAGTCTCCCCGACACCATGGAATCCTGCTCGCCGTTGATCTGACGGCTCAAAATCCTGCAATCCGTCAACGTCCAGTTGGTTACAGCATCTGCGTGGGGCTTTATCTCGATATCGACAATAGTCCCAATGGCAATAGCGTGCTCCGATTCGCTGTCGTCGAAATGGATCGCAATGTCACCTGTCACCCTGGTACTGTTTGCCATGTCGATGTCACCAGCGGCCTCGTTGATCGACCAGGACGTGACATGGGCCACCAGAACCTCATCGACGTATACAGCCCCTCCGCTGCCTTCCGCCTTCATTGGGAAACCGCCCTGCGCTCAATGCGCCGTGATTCCTCACCACGCTCTAGCCTGTCGACGATCTGCGCGCTACCAGAGGCCGAAACCCGTGTGCCAGCGTTGACGCTTTTCTCGATCGCTTCCAGCCGGTCTCCCAGCCGGTTGATCGCCACGACCACGGAATCGCTGTCGGATCCGCTTTCGATAACAACGGGGGCCTTCACGCGGTCGCCGTTACCCAGGGGAATGACCGCCTCGGTGCCATGCAGCAAGGGTCGATATCCAGATGCCGGGCCTCGTGCAATGCCGCCCGTGGCGAAACCGCCATCACGGCGGCTGCTATCACCGCTATTCACGCGAACATGACCACCGTCCCTGCCACCAATCTCCCGAATGGAAGAAACCGCATACGCGGCAAGTTCCGCAGAATCCTTCACCGCATTGAGACTTGCGATCATCCCGACCGCCCCGGCCTGAAGTCCCGCAGCCGCCGCCTCAGATGAAGTGATAAGACCGTCCTCGATCGCCTTTGCGACCTCCTCAACCTTCGTGTCCACCGTTCCGTAGGCGGCAATAATGGCTTGCGTGGCCTCGTCCGCCGATTCAGAAATAATTTTCTGGCTGGCAACGAACTCCTCGGCGTGTTCCTTACGCTTGGCCGTCAGGGCGCTCTCTACCTCATCCCGGCGCATCGTGCCGCTGATAGCTTCCTCCATCGCGGCCATCTCGTACTTGTGGTGATCCTCCATCAACGGGGTATAGGCTTCCAGCGCCTCGCGGGCCTTTTCGATGCCGTCGGTGATCGCCTCAAACCGCGTGCCATCGGCAGCAAAGGCGGAGCGATTCATCCCGCCATACGTTGCCCCACTGGCCTCGATGATGTTGGCGGTGTTGTAGCCCGCCTGAGAAAACGCCAGGCCAGCACCTTGGCGGAAGCCCCGCCCGTTGATCATCGAATCCTTGAAGCTCGCGGTGTCGAAAATGTTCTGGTAGTGCTGCTGCATTTTCTGTTGGGAACTGTTCGACCACGATCCCAGGGCGTACATCGCCGCCAGAATCGCACCACCAGCAGCAGCACCTCCCCCACCACCGCCCGCCGCAGAACCTCCAGTGTATGCAGAGTTTGAAGTTAACATCTGCGTCGCCTGCGCTTGGGTCACCCCGTTGCCAATCGCATACCCACCAGCGCCGGAGGTTGTTCCAGCACCGAAATAGCCGGCGATCTTTTTTCCTATGGCTGATGAAGCAATAGACTGAAACATCCCACCACCAGATGAATCACCGCCCCCTCCGAAACTGAACGACATATTGCCGCCCTCTCCGGTGAATATTTGCGCGATCTTGCTGGTGATCCACGCGGACACCATCTCGGCAATCATCCGCTTCCATATATTCACCAGGGCGTCAGCGAAATCACCGAAGCTGTCCAAGCTGTCGTCCAACATCTCGTTGTAGATGGTGTTGGCGAACTCGCGCTGCATGTTCTCGATGGTGTTTCCCCAGATGTCCTTCATGACATTGCTGGACTCTTCCATCGCGCCGCCGAATAGCTCCGGCATATCCTCCATGATCTGCTCGAGGTCGGCATTGACGAGTTCGTCGATCTCGTCGAGCTGCTGCTGGTAGAGATCGTTGAGCGCGTCCATTTCCGCCTGGAGTCCCTGGGCGGACCCGATGACATCGTCGTACTTGACCTTGACGTCGGACCACTTGTTGGCTGCCTCGCCTGCCGCCTTGGCGTTGGTGTTTGTCGCCTCGGTCAGCGTTTCGGTCTCGTCCGTTACCTGGCCCATGCGCGCGCGGACGCTTTCGAACAATGCCTCGACACCCTCGACGGCCGTGGCGCCCATCACGTAGTCACCCAGTGACGCGTTGAGCAGTATTTGTTCTGCCCTCAAAGAGATTAGTTCAGCGTGGAGCGTCCCCATCCGCTCAGCCATATTGACGAATGGCACCTCATCAAACGCCATCAGAACGCCCAAAATAGCCTCGATCGCATGCTGGGCGAACTCGTTCAATGCGAGTTTCGTGAGATCGATAGCAGCGTCGATAGCGCGCCAACCGTCGACAAAATATGCAATGCCAATCGCCACCGCCTCGAACGCGTTCAGCGCCATGTCCGCCCACGCCTCGACGTCCCCGCCCTTGAGCATTTCGGTGAACTCGTCTGCGAATGCCTCGATGGCCGGCGCGAGCTCGAGCAACACCCGGTTCCGGTACGCTTCCGTCACGTCGCCCATCTTTGACATGGCATCGTTGGCCCGCTCCGCGGCCTCGAGTAGATCCTTGCCGAGAACCTTGCCGAGCTCGTGCGCCCCCATGCGCGCGGCATTCAGTCCATCGATGCCACTGGTGAGCATGTTCGCCATCTCCGGGCCAAGGGACCGGCCGAACGCCGCAGCGGCCAGGGCGGCGCGCTCTGCTGGATCCTCGATCTCGGCCAGGCGGCCGATCAGCAATTCCAGGGCCTCGTCCGTGTTCCGGGTGCCGACGATGGCGCTCTCCAGCCCCTCGTCGTACTTCCCCAGGAATGTGGACAGCGCGCCGGTGCCACTCTTGAGCTCGCCCAGGCGCTTGTTAAATGCCGCCAGGCCGGACCCCAGTGCCGCTTGCTCGATGCCGGCCAGGCCCGCAGCATGACCTAGTTCCTGGAATGTCTCCACGTTGATGCCGGCAGCACGGCTGGCCTTGATCGTGGCGTCGGCGTAGTTGAGCGTGGATTTCGTCAGCGCGCCGATACCGGCAACGCCGGCGGCCCCAACCGCGGCGCCGGCCAGGCGCGCGAACGACTTGCCGAGGGACTGCGCGCGCTTTCCGACACGATCCAGCTTCTTCTCCACCCGCTCGGTGGCCTGCAGAAACTTGGTGGTCTGGGCACGAAAATCGACCTCGATGACCGGATTAGCCACGTCTGTCCTCGGCTTTGTTGTTGAAGTAGGCGACCCACAGGCCCAGGTGGCTGTTCGGCATGTCGAGGATCTCGTCTATCGACTTGCCGAGAGCGTAGGCCAGATCCAATATCAGCCTGGTTCGTGAGTCGAATCGGAGTTTTTTGCCATGGTCTCCGTGTCGGGATTCGCGTCGTCAATGATCGCGTCGTACCCGCCCATGTAGGCAATGCAGGAGTGGATGATTTCCGGGTCCAGGCTCTGGATCGTGTCCAGGTCGCGCGGCTGGAACAACTTCTTCCCGCTCTCGGTGCAGGCCCGGATGTGAATCGCGCGACAGAGCGCCTGGTTGTGATCGCCCGCCTGCGCGGGCTTCATGATCGTGTCCGACTCCCGGACCGTGGTACCACGGTAATGCCAGACCTCGTCCTCGTCGCCCTCGAACTCGATATCGTTCGATTCGCACCAGGCCTTGCAGATCTGGCCGAAAGGAATGGTGCCCTGCACCTTGGTGAGTTTCTTCTTGCTGTTCTCCGCGATGATCGCGAGAGTTTCCTTTCGACCCATCAGGACTGGTCACCCTCGGTCGTGGCGCCGGTGCGGGTGAAGTCGAACTGCACCTGGACGATGCCCTCGTGCTCGACCGTGATAGCCCGGCTGGAAACGATTGCCGTGAACGACAGTTCCGTGAGTCCGGTGCCGGTGCCCTCCGGGTGCAATACCAGACTCACAGACGATCCGGCAGTCAGCTCAACCTGGCCGTCGGTGTCCCCGGAATCGAAGTGCGCCGTGATTGAGCCAGTCGCGGAATTCTTGCCCGCGATATTGGTCTCGTCAGCATCCCCCATCGCGTCATCGCGGATGATGTTCGCCGACTCGTTGTAGGAGAACGAGACCACCTCGCCGACAGCGTTGGCGCCGACCAGCACCGACCCGTCATTACCATGATACGTTGCCATTTTCTTACCTCGTCAGAAAGCCGCGCTTCCGCGGCTGGTTGATGGAATCTTCCGCCGGGGCCTTCTCGGGCTCCGACGCTTGAACTGCAGGGACGTCACTCCAGCCGTGCGCCTTGAAGTAGGCGAGTTTCGACCGGTTGATGGACATCGCCCGGCGTCCCTTGTAAATCTTGATCGTGGTTCTCAGCATTGCCTACACCGTGATGATGAAAAGAAAATCGAACCGCTTTCGCTCGAGCTCGATGTCGTCCTCGTAGTACCGGGCCGAGTCCATCAGCTTGACGTCATGCACGACCGGGTCGGCTGCCAGGTCGGTCCAGCGACCGAGCGCGAGCTCCACCTGATCGGAAACAGCAGTCACGTCGCTGTAATCCGGATCGAACACGTCCACCTGGACCCGCGCCTCGCGCATCCCCGACGTGGTCTGCATGGAATGGACCGGCACCTCGTCGATGATCTGGTAGCGCACCGCGGGGAATGTCGGGTCCTGCGGCAGCTTGTTCGGGTAAATACGGGATCCCACCAGGGCGGACAGGCCCGCGAACCCGGAGAGACGGGAGTAGATGACAGTGGACAGGCTCATCGCTTCCAGACCTTATTGATCGCTCCCATGATCGCGTCGACCATCATCTTGCGCGCCTCGCCACGTTTCGCGTCAGCTGCGGGACGGAAATGCGGCTGCGCCGCCATTCTCGATGTTCCGTACTCCAGCCAGTTGGACTTGTAATCACCACCAACCGCGACCTGGACGTGGTACTGCTTCGTGTATTTCTGGCGACGGGCCTTTACCTTGATCGACTTCTTGTGATCGCCGGTCTCCCCAACCGGCGACCGCGCCTTGATGTCGTCCCGCACCATTCGAGCAGCTGGTCGGATGGCGTTCAGCAGCGCGCGACGGCCCAGGTTCTTCGGCAACTGGCTCAGTTTGCGATCGATCTCCTTGAGGCCCTCGATCTTGATCTCGACGTCCATCAGGGATTCAGCAGCCTGGCGTAGATTCGGATTTCCCGACGGCGGTCGGACTCGTCGTGGATCCGCTCAATGTCGAAGGTCTTGCCCTCGGACACCGCGCGCATCTTCGGCGTGGCGGTCGCCAGGACGGACGTCCACCGCATGCGGATCTGGTAATACTGTTCGGCGAACGGCTGGTCGCTGGAAAAACCCTCCGCGCCAGTTGCCAGGGGGCGGACATCGCCCCAGCCAACGGCAAAGGTTTGCCAGTCGTCGACCTCGGCACCGGCGCTGTCCCGGCTGGGCAGGTTCTCCTGGATCACCACCCACCGGCGGAGCAATCCGCCCCTCATACGCGATGCACTTTCAGCGTGGCGAGCAGCCGGCCCACCGTCGGGTTGTCCATGATGGACACGCCCACCGCCTGGCCCTCGCGATTCTCGAACAGGTCGGCGATCACCAGCTTGCAGGCCGCCACCGCCGCGGCTGGAATTTCCTCCGCGTCATAGCCAGACACGTAGGTGATCTGGACCGCGTCGTGCCGGTCGTAGATCGACGGAAACGAGTAGTCCTGATCGAAATGCAGCATCGCGTCCGGCAGACTCAGCCGGTAGTTACCGCTGTCCACGGTCTGCTGCGCGTTGTCTGCGTCGTAATACTCCACGCTGGTCACGGAATTCAGCGGCACCGAGGGCAGGAAAATGGACCGCGTGAAGCAGTCCAGGTCGAGCCGGTAAGTGCGCGTGACGAAACACCGGTTCGTGCAGTGCTCCACCTTCTCGGTGGCAGCGGCGCACAATGTGTCAATCAGGCCGTCCTCGCTCGGGTCTGTCACCCGCAGGTGATCCTTCGCGTCGTTCGTCGCGACCAGGTTGCTCGCCGGTGCTGTGACCAGGGTGCGGATCATTCTTTCTCGCTGGCTACGGCTTTGCCGGTTTCCTCGCGGTAGATTGCAGACTCCAGCTTGGACGGCTTATCTGCCAAGCCCTTGTCGAGAAACCTCTTGGCCTCTGCCGGCGGCAGATCGATGCACTTGCCAGGCGAACAGGTTCCCTTTTGACCGGAATACGCGGTCAACATCTTGATCAGCATGATTTATCTCCAGAAAACGGCGGCGGGCCGAAACCCGCCGCCGTCAGTGGTCAAGGATTAAGCGCCGTCGTCCTGCACGGCATAAACGATCGCGTTGGAATCCACGACCTTGCCGTCGGTTCGGGAGAACATCCGGAAACCGATCTGACCGGTCGCGGCGTACAGCTCGTCGAGACGCTGCATCCTGCGGTTCGACCGGTCTGCAATTACGTACCCTGACAGATCACCAAACACGACGGACTTGGCGTCGGTCTCGGCGACCGGCATGCTCGAGCTGGAGATCAGCGGACGACCAAGGATCATATCCGGCTGGCCAGCCTGGAGGCCGGGCTGCCAGAGGTACTGGTTGTCGCCGTCCTTGAGCTTCCGGATCAGCTTCACCGTGGAGTCGTGGAGAATCCAGGTAGCCATCCGGCGGTACGGACGGCCCAGCCCGTGGTACACGTCGATCATCTCGTCCGCCGTGATGGCGGTCTCTGACGCGAACGCAATACCCGAGTCACTGGCACCAGTCACGATACCAGTGGGATGCGTGCTGCCGGTACCAGCCACAAACGCAGCCTCCTCGAGCAAACCAAACGACTTGCCAAAGTTGCGCGCCAGGTAGCTGGGAAGATCGAAAAACGCATCCGCCAGCAGTTCCTCCGACACCTTGATGATGCGGGTCGCCTTGTAGGCGTTCAGAGTCACCCGACCGAAGGCGGCGTCGCTCTCGTTGTACGCGGCTTCCTCGTCATCCCATGCTGCGCTGCCCAGGGTCGCTTCCACCGGGATATGCCGGTCAGACGACGTCTGGATCACCGTGGCGTATCGACGAATGTCGTTCCAGTCCTGCAGGCTCTCGACCAGCATGGTCTCGAACTCCTCGGGGACGATATAGCCACCCTCGGAATCGGTGCCCACTTCCAGAGCGTTGCGGATCTCCGGCTTGATGCCGGCGTAACCGCGTCGCATCCAGGCGCGCCAGCCGTCGAAATACTCCTCCTGGGCGAAGGGTGATTTCTTCTTGCCGCCGGTAATCCGAGGCTTCTCGGGATTGTCGGTCGGCTTGTCCAGGGAATTCCGGAGATGATCCTGCCGGTTCAGCCGCTCCGCGCGATTTTTCAAGGCAGATTGCTCCTGGTCCATCGCGTCGTATTGCGACTGCTCGTCCGCGGTAAGATCGCGGTTTTCGTTTTCTGCCGCATCGAGCAGCGCCGTCATCTTGTCGACAATGACACCACGTTCATGCAGCAGGTCTTTGACCTGTTTCATATCGTCACCTCAATGTTCAGGATTGAATTGGATTGGTAGTGCGGTCGTCCAACCGCCGCCCGTCCGGGCGATCTATCAGGGCCAGGCGGCGCCGGTTAATGGCTACGCGCCACCGGTCACCACTGGCCGCAATCTTTTCTCTCGGAGGCTCGCTCCGGATCCATGCCTTGTTCAGCACCGCGGGCGGCTCCCCGCCCTCGATGGTGCTGGTCGCGAACCCCATGGCCATCGCCTCGCTGGCGTTCAGCCAGGTTTCCTCCGCCATCATGTTGCGGACCGCTTCCTCGTCCTCGCTCACGCGGGACATGTAGGTCGTCACGATGGAGTCCTTGGCCTTGTCCAGGATGTCGGCCATCTTCCGCATTTCCGCAGAGTCACCGACCGCCATGGTCCACGGGTCATGGATCATCAGCAGGGCGTTATCGGCCATCTCCCGGTTGTCGCCCGCCATGGCAATGACGGATGCCGCGGAGGCCGCCAGGGCATCCACCTTGATGGACACCTCGCCCGGGTACTCGTTGAGCAGGTTGTAGATGGCCAGGCCGTCGAACACGTCGCCGCCGGCGGAGTTGATCCGCACCAGGACATCGCCGCCGTTGAATTTGTCCAGTTGGGCCTTGATCGACTTGGCCGTGATGCCCTCATCGAAAAAGCCCTCGCCAATGTCCTCGTAGATCAGAATTTCATTCATAGCATTGCAGCGATTTCACGCTTTGACTGTCGTTCGATGTGCTTGATGGCCGACGGCACCGGGTGCTCGTCGAACAGCTCGATATGCGCCACCACGTAGTCCCGCGCCTTCGCGTCGCTGACGCCGAATTCACCGGTCAGGCGATCCTTGAAGCGCGAATAAAAGTCGGGGAGCCATTCCAGAAAATCCGACTCGTCCCGGAGTGAGTTTTCCGACACCAGTGCTCGGACCTCGGCGATCGACGCGATGTTCGCCACGGTGTCCGCGAGATCGTTTTCCCTGTCAGTCGCGCTGCCCATGTTGAGCGGCACCAGGTACTCGTCCAGGCCGTCCACCCGATTCAGATCCTCGAGGCCGCGCACCTCGTTGCGGCTCATCCAGCCGTTCTCCACGGCCATCTTGTAGGCTTCGTAGCGGGTTTTCGTATCCCCACGGAGCAGGCCCTCGACGGAGTGTTTCGCGAAATACTGCCGGCGCTCCACTTCGTTGAGCAGATCCCGGTAGATCGTCTGCTCCAGCCGGATCAGCCAGGGGCGGATCGTGTCCCGAACGAACGCGATGGACTGGTGTTCGATGTTGCTAAACGTCGCGCGCTCCAGATCGCCGATCATGTGCGGGGGAACCCGGTACCAGCGCGCCATCTCCAGGACGCTGAACTTGCGCGAGTCCAGGAACTGCGCGTCATCGTTGTTCATGCCGATTTCTGCGACCTTGAGGCCGGACTCGGCGATGAATGGCTTTCCGGTGTTCGTGATCCCGCCGGCATCCGCGATCTGCTTCTTCAGTCGATCGAACTGCTCGTCGCTCAGTTGCTGGGGGAACTCCAGCACCAGGTTGGTGTGCAGCCCGTTCTTGAACAGACGCCCGCCGTGCTGCTCCATGGCAACCGCGGTACCGATGCACTCCCGAGCCAGTGTGATCGGTGATTTGCCGGTCACGCCATCGAACGACAGCCCGTGGACTCGCCAGAGTTGCTGCGCGCCGAATACCCGGCCCCCGCCGGGCTCCTGGTAGTCGAAAATCAGGGATCCGTCTCGATCCCGGTCCACGTTCATGTACCGAGAATTCAGCGGTTGCAGCTCGACCACCTGGCCGCGAGCGTTCCGGATCTGCTGGCAGTATCCGTTCCCACGCAGCAGGACGTTCGTCATCAGGAACTCCCGCAGATCCATCGCCGTCGACTCACCGTTCGGCGCCATGCCGAGGATCCGGGTCAGCGGGTGATCATGGAGCGGCTCTGCGCCCTGGTCGACGTGACGATAGATCCGGAGCGGCAGACTGGCGGCGGTCTCGGCGATAAGACGCACGCAGGCGTAGATCGTCGCCACCTGCATCGCGCTGTCCGGTGTCACGCTGACACCAGAGCCGGTCTGGAAAAACCCGAGGGTCTGCTTCCACCATTCCGGCTCCTTCAGTGTTGCGTTCTTCAGCTTGCTCCAGGGCCAGATGTTCACAGGGTACGGAATCCTCGATGCGTGTAGGCGTGTTCGTCGGGGGCCTTCTCGTCCAGCCACCGACCCATCGCCATGATCATCGCCACCACCCCGTCGATCTTGCAGTGCTCGTCGTTGCGGTTGGCCTTGTTCGGGTAGATGTTTTCCTTCACGTCGACCTTCGCGGTCACGTTGGACATCATCCACGTCATGCAGGTGTTGCCGTCGTGCCAGAACTTCCCGTCGGCCACCAGCGCATCCACCTCCTTCATCGGGGCGGACATGTTTTTCACGTTCTGTCCGTACTCGACCACCGGCAGGCCCTCACCCATCAGCCGGGTGATCATGTAGCTGGCCTGGTACGGGTCGAATGCGATGCTGATCACGTTGGCGAACTCCGCCAGCTCCTTGATCTTCTCCTCGAGGAACGCATAGTCCGTCATGTTCCCGTCGGTGAGCACCAGCTCGTCGCGGTTGACGAACTGCGGATATCGGTCGTTTTCCTCGGCCGCGGACTCCGGGGCATAGAAAAACGGGAACCCGAAATACTCACCATCGCGCCGGAACAGCGCGTAGATGGCTGCCACGTCCTTTTTCGACGCCAGGTCGACAGCCAAGTGACAGTCCTGGTGCCTGAAATCGTCGATTTTCAGGCGCTTTTTCTGCTGCCGCTGCCACGCCAGCATGTTCATCCAGGCGACCTTCGCACCGACCCACTGGTTCAGGTGCTTGGTGCGGAACGTGTTCTGCTTCGCCGGCGAGCGTTTCGCGATCTCGAGCTGGTCCAGCAGGAACGATTCGGCGACGGAAATGCCCATATTCGGGTTCACTTTCCGCAGCACCGCCGGATCGGTCCACTCGTCATCCTCGTCCGGCTCGAATATCAGGATGAACTTGCTATCCCCGGAGATCTCGCCCCGCAGGATCCGCTTGCATTCCAGGTATTCGTTGTAGCAGGGACCGCCTAGGTCACCGCCCGCGGTCGTCACGACGTGCAGGAGCGGCTGCCGGCGGGCGCCCATCCCGGTGTCGAAGGTGTCGTACTGGTCGGACGTTTCGTGTTCGTGGTACTCGTCCACCACCGCGCAATGCGGCGAATCGCCATCGTCCGGCTTCTTGATCACCGTCGTCAGCATGGAGTTGTTCTCCACCCGCACGATAGTCGTGGCCCCGGCCTCGGCGCCGTAGGCTTCGCGGTACTCCTCGCACTGATCGACGATGAATCGCGCCGGCTTGTAGAGCAGCTTCTTGCAGTGCTGCTGGCTGGTCGCACCCAGGTACACCTCGGCGCCCGGCTCATTGTCGGGTCCGAACATCACCAGGGCGATGCAGATCACGACATGCGTCTTTCCGTTCTTCCGCGGGATCTGCACGTACACGTAGCGGAAGCGACGGAGACCGGTCGCCTGCCACTTCCACCCGAACACGGATCCCACCCAGAAACACTGGAAATCCTCCAGCACCGTGGGCTGGTACTGCCACTCGCCCTTCGTGTGCGGGAGCAGCTCGACATACTGGATCGCCGCGTTCGCGGCATCGATGTCGAAATAGACGTCGTCGCGCCCTATGTCATCGACGAACCGCTGACATGCCTGGCGGACAGTCAGCGGATAGTTCTTCGGTGAGCCCAGAACGGCGTTTACGTACCGCTCCAGGCGCTCGACGCCGGTCATACATCAGCCCAGCGTGCCGAACTTCGGCTGATCCGGCTTCTCCTTCGGCACCACGACGTTGCTGCGCTCGCTCGGGGTCATGCCAAACTTTCCCAGCTGCTTGAACACCCGGTCGCAGTGATTCGAGGACGCCGGCACCCGGACCATTTCCTGCCGCTCCTCTGACCAGGTCTCCACGCCGCGGCGCACCTGGTCCAGTCCGATGATGATGATCTCAAACGCCGGTCGGTCCTGCCGGGTCAGCACTCCCGGCGCGCACAGTTTCGAGATCTCGCGCCAGACCTTTTTCTGGTCGGGGTCGAAATGTCGGGGCGGCGGGCCGATGCCCTCCTTGGCCTTCGGCTCCTCGCCACGCTCCCGCTGCGGGTTCTTCCGGTAGGCGCCCTTCAGCTCGAGAATCTTGGTCGGGGTCCGGGGTCGGGCCATGGAATATTTACCTACGAAATCCAGAAATCTAATTTTGTGGACGAAAAAAAAAGCGGGGGGCGCGAGTCAGCGGACGGCAAATCAACAGGTTAGCGAACCCCCCTCCCCCGGTCGGAGAATATTTTACTCCTTGCGGTCGATCCGGTTGCCGAAGCCGCCGTCGTGTCTGGCGGTCTTGCTCGAGTGGCAGGACCGGCAGAGGGACCGCAGGTTGCTGGTCGCGTTGTTCCAGCTGTTGCCGTCCCGGTGATCCACCGTGTCCGCGGCCTCGGTCCTGCCTTCGTCGAGGCAGTCCTCGCAGAGCGGCTGGCGCCGGAGCTGCTGCTCACGGATCGCTCGCCACTCCTTGCTGTTCGTTCGGTACTGACGCCTGCCCTGCCGGCGCCGCGCCTCGGTTACCTCGTCGTCGTGCCTGGGCGCGCCAGTCGCCAGGCTGTGGACCGCGGGCCTCGAGGGCATCAGGCCACCTGGCCCTGCACGATCTGGAGATCCGGGAACAGCCAGGTCGTCCGGCCGCCGTCATCCACCATGACCTGTAGTGCGGCATGACCGTACCGCTCAATGGCGTCGGTCGTGGCGGCTGGGATCTGCACCACCACGATGCCGTTCGCCCAGTCGCTGTCGTCGTGGTCGTCGTCGAGGGCTACCTCGCCCGACCAAGCCGAGCTCCCGTCTGGTGACGTGATAACAGCCGCAACATCAGCGCCACCAGAGATCTCCACTGCAGTCTGGGTGCCGGCGCTGTCGACCTCGTATAGCGTGAGCTGGAGTGTGACATCGTCGCCAGTGACGATGGTTCGCATCAGGTCGGGTCCGCGATCTCCACGTCATAAGACGGGATCGTCACGGTCCCGCCACTCGTCAGCACCTGGCTGGTACAGGTAGTCACGTAGATATCCGTGCCGTCGCTGATGACGACGTGGGTGGCCGTGCCGGACGTGTCGATGGTGACGCTGGACTGCTGGGCCACGGTGACCTTCCGGCCGTTGGTATCACCGTCGGCCTTGCTGAAATCCCCACTGTCGATCGTCACGTCGGCGAGCTCCACCGCGGAAATGCCCGCGTAGTTGGCAGGCTCGGCAGAAGTGACGTACATCTCGGTACTGGTCGCGATATTGTCCAGGGTGCCGTCGAGAAACCCGTTCGATACTGCCTTACCCATTGCCCGGCTCCTCCGCTGCGTGCTGGTGTTTCGCGTTGCCCATCACCAGCACCTGGTTATGGATATCCCGGGTGCCGGTCTCGACCTTGCCGTCGAGATCCTCGGCCATGCCAGCCTGGCAGTACGCCTTGCCAGCGTCGTCCGGGAAATCCGGGTACGTGTTGCCCGCGTAGTACATGACCCCGTCGTGCTGAAACCCGGGATCCTCGGTTACCTTGATTCGCATATCAGTTCGCCTTCGTGATCCGCCGGACGTTGAGCCCGGCCTGGTTGCTGGAAATGAGCACCGCGCGCCTGCGCGTGACCCCGGAAATCGTCGCGACCAGCCGCTTGCTTGGCTGGTTGTCCAGTGACTTGAGCTGCAGGACGATGCCGTCGTCCGTGAGCGCATGCAGAGAATCGGCAACGGACAGGATGTTCT
>JAUIDM010000023.1 GCA_030428915.1 Alphaproteobacteria bacterium
GTTCACAGTTTCGCGCAATGCATGGCCCGGCTGGTTCCCGGTCATCATGCCTGCTGTGCGCCGGGTGAAGTCGTGCATCGACGTCGCGACTGCGTCGATGATTTCAGAAAGGTCGAACTCGCGAAGCTCATCAGCGATAAAACTCGCAGAACCCGCGTCAACGTCGATGCGCAATGCAAACGGGTTCTCCCGGATCGCTTTTGTCAGTGCCGTTTGTCGATGGGTCCGGAGCGTGCGGTCGATTTCGACAATCGCCTCGGCCACCGCATCCGGCCCCCGATGCCAGACATCGTCATCGATCAGCGCGACCTCACGCTGCAACTCCCAATCGACCTGCCGCCCGGACAGAACGCCATCCCACCAGCGGGTCCAGAAGGTCCAGCGTTTTGGGCCTTGCCCCTGCCAGACCGCACGCATGGCCGCATCGGCCTGCCTAAACCAGTCCGGCTCCGACTGCGACCAGAGTGGAGCGGCGAAGGCATCGCGCCCCTCTTCGATCAACCCGGCATCGTTGTAATTTTGCACCCATAGTGCGTTGGAGGCAGTATTGGTGGCAGCGTAGATATCTGCTGCCGGGACGGAGCGTGCAAGGGCAGCGGCCCAAGTGCCGGCCGCTATGGCAGCGCGGTCTACAGCGTCCATACCGTAGCCGGGAGCGCCGGCGCCAGAAACAGCTTGGGCGGCAGCGTAGCGCGCGTTGGCTGGGGCGTCATCCTCATCGGCATACTTGTCTGCCTCGGAGTAAGCCATCGCAAATGCGTTGCTAACGGCATCTTGGATTGCCGAGGTGGCCGATCCGACGACCACTCCCGTAGTCAGAAGCGCCCGGCAAACCGCCAGAGTTTCATAATCGCGATCGCGCACTATTTCTGCGGATCGTGCCCAAGCGATCGGCGCGACCCGGCAGGCCGCACGCTGCTCGATCACTACGGCATCCTCCTGCGGCCGTTCATCCAGCCACGCTTCCAGACTGTTCCGATCCCGTATCTCAGACGCCGTCACCATGCCCCTACGCTGACCGAAACCACCTCCCCCCGCAAGCGTGGGTGTCGGGACGGATGCCATACGCGTGCCATACGTTTTGCAGACGCTTGGCAGACGCCTCAGCGGGCGGTTTTGCGCCGCGCCCAGCGCCAGAGGTAGATGAGTGGCCAGCGAAGGATCGAGGCGCCTGCGGCGAGCACCATCAGCCCCACCCAGGGGCCGTTCTGGTAGGTGACGTAACCGAGGATCGGGATGCCCACCGCGATCAGCAGATAGGCCACCCGCCAGTGTCTGTCGCGTGAGGGGAACATCGCGATCACGGTCGCGGTGATGGCCCAGAGGCAGGCGAGGGACAGCGACAATGTCATGCGTGAACTCCCTTCCCCTGCCTCATGGTTCCGCGATGTTCCGGCTTCATTTTCAACCCCTTACGCTCCAATCCGCCCGGGCAGCGCGTTGGCCCAGGCCGAGATCGTGCCCGCGCCGAGGCAAACGACCATGTCGCCCGGTTTCGCCTGTTCCCGCACCAGCCGCTCCAGATCGTCCTCGCTGACGATCGCGCGTGCATGGCGGTGGCCATGCGCGATCAGCCCCGCGACCAGATCGTCGCGGCTCGCCCCCGGGATCGGGTCCTCACCCGCCGAGTAGACCTCGGCGATGGCGACCACGTCGGCCTCGTTGAAACAGGCGCAGAAGTCCTCGAAAAGACTGGACAATCTGGTATAGCGGTGGGGCTGGTGCACGGCGATGACCCGGCCCTTGGTTGCCTGTCTCGCGGCTTTCAGGACGGCCGCGATCTCCACCGGGTGGTGGCCGTAATCGTCGATGATCGTGACGCCGCCCATGACTTCGCCAACCTTGGTGAAGCGCCGGTTGACACCGCCGAAACTGGCGAGCGCCTCGCGGATCTCATCCTTCTTCATACCCAGATGCCGGGCGACGGCGACGGCGGCCAGGGCATTGGAAACATTGTGATCCCCGGGCATCGGCAGGGTGCAGCCTTCGATGACGGCCCCCTGGCCTTCGCCCTGAAGGGCCACGTCGAAATGGGCAACACCGGCCTCGTACCGCAGGTTCACGGCACGCACATCGGCCTGCGCATTGAAGCCGAAGGTGATGACCCGCCGGTCGGTGACGCGGCCAACCAGCGTCTGCACCTCCGGATGATCGGTGCAGCAGACCGCCGCGCCATAGAACGGAATGTTGGAAACGAAGTCGTAAAACCCCTGCCGCAGCTTATCGAAATCGCCCCAATGCTCCATGTGCTCGGGGTCGATATTGGTGACGATGGCGATGGTCGCGGGCAGCCGGTTGAAGCTGCCGTCACTTTCGTCGGCCTCCACCACCATCCACTCCCCGGCCCCGGCCCGCGCGTTGGAGCCATAGGCATGGATGATGCCGCCATTGATCACCGTCGGATCGAAGCCGCCCTTGTCCAGAAGCGTCGCGACCATCGTCGTGGTCGTCGTCTTGCCATGCGTGCCGCCGATGGCGACGTTGGAGCGCAGCCGCATCAGCTCCGCCAGCATCTCGGCCCGACGCACCACGGGCAGGCCGCGACGGCGGGCCTCTTCAAGCTCGGGATTGCCTTTCTTGATCGCCGAGGAGATGACGACCACCGCCGCTTCGCCGATGTTTTCGGCCTTCTGACCCTCGAAGAAGGTCGCACCCAACTTCACCAGCCGTTCGGTTATCTTCGACGCCTTAGCGTCCGACCCCTGCACCCGGTAGCCCAAGGTCATCAACACCTCGGCGATGCCCGACATGCCGATGCCGCCGATGCCGACGAAGTGGATGGGGCCCAGTTCTCCGGGCAGTTTGGTGGCGGCGGCGTTCATGTCGTCTCTTTCACGGGCAGGGCCTCGACCATCTGAACCAGACGGTCGGTGGCGTCAGGGATGCCATAGGCAAGGGCCGCATGGGCCATGCGGGTGGCGGCGGCGGGGTTTTCCAGAACCGTGGCCACATGCCCCGCCAGCGTGGCAGCGTCAAGCCGGGATTCTGGGATCAGGATCGCAGCCTCGGCCTCGACAAGACCATGGGCATTGGCGGTCTGGTGGTCATTGGCAGCCGCAGCGAACGGGACGAGGATCGACGGGCGACCGATGATAGAGATATCGGCGACAGACGAGGCGCCGGCTCGGGCGATGATCAGCTGCGCTTCGGAAAAGCGGCTTGGAACATCGTCGAAGAAGGGGCGCACATCGGCGCGGATACCGGACGCGGCATAGGCGGCCACCACGCGATCCACATCTTCGGGACGCGCCTGGTGGGCAACGCGGATGTTCCGGCGCAAGGCCTCTGGCACCAAGGCCATCGCTTCGGGCACCCGGTCCGACAGGATGCGCGCGCCCTGCGATCCGCCGATGACAACGACGCTCATCGGATAATCGCCGGGCGGGATATAGGGGGCCCCGGAACGGTCGAGCACCGCTCTGCGAACCGGATTGCCGGTGTGGTGGCCCTCGATCCCTTCGGGCAGGGCGGTCGGCCATGTGCCACAGGCGACCCAGCGGACACGTTTTGCGAAGATCTGGTTCACGCGGCCAAGGATGCCGTTCTGTTCGTGGATCATGCGCGGGATGCGCAGGGCGACAGCGGCCGAAAGCGCCGGGATCGTCGGATAACCACCGAATCCCACGACCGCATCCGGCCTGTCACGCAGCATGCCGAAGACGGCGCCTGACACCCCGCCCGCAATGCGGAAGGGCACTGCGAGTTTGGCAAGCACCCCGCCCCGGGCGAAGGTCGCCGCCGGGACCGTCTCCACCGCGACCTCTTTCGGATAGGCGCCTGCATAGCGCGCCCCGCGTTCGTCGGTCGACAGCTTAACCCGCCAGCCGCGCGTGATCATCGCCTCGGCGAGCGCCTGTGCGGGAAACATGTGCCCGCCGGTTCCCCCGGCCGCGATCAAAAGCAGAGGGGACGCCATCAGCGCCCCCGTTTGATCAGATAGTCACCGATCTTGCCCTGTGGACGGGCACGGGTGAAGGCCAGAAGCATTCCGACCGCGATACCCGAGGCAATAACGGACGATCCGCCGTAGCTGACAAAGGGCAGCGTCATGCCCTTGGCGGGCAGAAGCCGGACCGCGACCCCCATGTTGATCAGCGCCTGCACCCCGAAGGCGCAGGCGAGCCCCGTGCCCGCAAGCCGGATGAACGGGTCGCGTTCCCGCATCAGCCGGAACAGAGACCGCGCCGTGATCGCGGCATAAAGCGCGATTATGACGAGGACGAGAACCAGCCCGTACTCCTCGGCCGCGACCGCGATGATGAAATCAGTATGGGCGTCCGGCAGCGACCATTTGACGGTGCCTTCACCGACACCCACGCCGAAGAAACCGCCTTCCTGAATGGCGTTGGTTGCATAGCCGATCTGCGTTCTGGGGTCGATTTCGGCCGAGAGGAACCCGTCGATGCGGCGGGCAAAATGTTCCGACACGTCATAGGCGAATATGCCCCCGGCGACGACCAGTCCGCCGATCACGGTCAGAAGCGTGATTGGGGCACCGCCGACGAAGTACATCACGCCCCAGGCGAAAAGGATCAGGCAGGCCTGCCCGAAATCAGGCTGAAGCGCGAGGAAGAGGACGATGACGATGGTCAGGACGAAGGAATAGAGCCGCCCCGGGGGGCCATTGATCTCTTGCGCCGCGGCCATCAGCCAGGCGGCGATGATGACGAAGCCGGGTTTGAGAAACTCTGAAGGCTGGAAGCTCGCGAAACCGAGCGAATACCATCGCGTGGCACCCTTTCCGAAATCGGTGCCAAAGACCGGCAGCAGCATGAGCGCCACGAAAGCCATAAGGAAGCCGACAACGCCAAGCCGCCGCACCAGATCGGGTGACATCATCGATATCAGCATCATCGCAGCAAGCGCCATGAAACCGAAGAAGCCTTGCCGGGTAACATAGTAGAACGGGTCGAGCCCGTTCTTTTCCGCCAGCGGCACCGAGGCGGCAAGTCCAAGGAGAAGCCCGATCCCGAAGAGCACCATGACACCGGAAAGCGACCATTTGTCGATCGTGCGCCACCATCGGGGGAGAACCGGCTCCCCCGCCCGCGAGGGGATGGAGCCATAGACCATCTCAGTCATGGGATACCGCCTTCACTGCCTCGTACTGCCCGTTTGCCGGGTCTGGGCGGAAGTGTAACGAAGATCACGGCTCAGTGCCAGTGAAAGTAGGGCAATCCGCAGAATTTCCGCGCGTTTTCAAAGACGGGAATTGCATATTGGCTCAGTGGAGACCCACCGCAGGGATGGGCCGCCTCAGAGCAGGAAGATGTCGTCGATGTAGAACTCGTCCCCCGCACCGGCGATCACGTTGAACTGGATCACATCGGTGGCGTTGGTGAAGCTGAGGACACCGTTCGCATCAAGATCGGCCGATGTGACAGTCACCTGACCTATCGAATTGCCCGCGGCATCCGAGAAGACAATCGTCGCCGTCTCGCCCACGTCGAAGCCGGTCATCGTGAACCCGCCCAAATCGAAGGGCGAATGATCCTGATGGGTCACGTTCATCTCGTGTGTCGTGCCGTTCTGATCGGTCCAGACCCGGAACTCGTCATCGCCGTCGCCGTCATAGTCGAAGCTGGTCGCGCCGCCGTCGCGTTCTTCGAAATAGTTGGTGGCCGATGAAAGCTGGCTGATCCAGTAATCACCGTTCGGCCCATCCTGATAGATCCAGATGCCCAGCAGTTCGGCCGTGAAGTCGTCATAGACGCTGACCATGTCCTCGAACTGTATGTCACCCACAGGCGCGGGATAGGTCACTTGGAAAGTCACGTCGCCGTAGGCGAAGTTGCCCGCACCGTCGGTCGCCTCATACCAGAACTGCACGACCGGGGTCGTACCGCCCGCCGTGTCGTAAACCCCGTTCGGGTCCCACGTCAGCGTGCCGTCGGGATTGAGCGTCAGGATCGATCCGTCGTTCAAAAGCCCGCCGCCGGTGTAGTACGAAAGGGGCTGGCCATCCGGGATCAGGTCGACATCGTTGATCCCGTCCTGATCAAGGTCGATCTGCACGTCGAGGATCGCCGACAGGGTCAGGCCCGCGCCGGGCTGTCCGCCTTCCAGATAGTCGTTCGCCAGCGGATCGAGCGTGACCGTGCTGTCGAAGGCAACCAGATCAAAGTCGCCCTGCGTGATGATATCGCCCGGCGAAGGGAGTTCCACGAAGATCAGTTCATCGACATTGGTGATGATATCGACATCGCCCGACCCGTCGAGCGCCGTCACGGTAAAGCCCGTCACCACTGTCTGCGCGTTCTTGCCCTTGCCGACCGTCGTGGTCTGGATCGTGTAATCGTAGTCGACGCCGACCTCGCCATAGTAGATCACCGTGTCGATGCCGCCCCCGGTGCCGCCATCGATCGTATCGCTGCCCGCGCCCGCAATGATCACATCGCTGCCATCGCCGCCGTTGATCACATCATCCCCGGCACCGCCATAGACGGTATCGTCCCCCGCCCCGGCCTCAATCGTGTCGTTACCGTCGCCGCCATACACCTCGTCATTGCCATCCAGGCTCCAGATCACGTCATCGCCGGATGTGGAGGCTGGAGAGGTCAGATCGTCGATCAGATCGTCGCCCAGTGTCCCCACGATGGCGCCCGCGGGCGGTGTCGGAGTGTTGTTCTTTCCACCACCTGAACCGGAAGGTTTCGGCATGATAATGCCTCCTCGCAAGGGGCCCGCGGCAGCTCGCGGGGCCGGATACTCCTGACTCTACGTCATTTGAGACCATTTCCCGACGGAAGCGCGAATATTGCGTGGCATTGGGTCCCGTCGCGGCGCAATGCACCAAACAGTCCGGAACTGTGGGTGCGCGCGCAACAATTGCAGAGCGCGCGCGGATCGGGGTCCTATGCGATCAGGGCCTGCACCCGTGCCGCGAAATCCTCGCCGCGTTTCTCGAAGTTCGGATACTGGTCGAACGAGGCCGCCGCCGGGGCGAGCAGCACGACCTCTCCGGCCTCGGCCTCCGCCGCCGCGCGGGCCACGGCACGCTCCATCGTCTCGCAGATCTCGTGCGGCGTCTCGCCGAGCTCCAGCGCGAAATCTCGGGCAGAGTGACCGATAAGATAGGCTTTCACGACCGATCCGAGATGCGGTTTCAGCGCCGAGATGCCGCCGTCCTTGCCAAGCCCGCCGGCGATCCATCTTATCTTCGGAAACGCCTGCAACGCCTTCGCCGCGCTATCCACATTCGTCGCCTTGGAATCGTTGACGAAGCGCACCCCGTCCTTTTCGCCCACCAGCTGACTGCGGTGCGGCAAGCCTTCGAAGGACTGCAACGCCTGTTCAATCAGTTTGGGCGCGAGGCCGAGCGTGCGGGTGGCGGCATAGGCGGCGCAGGCATTCTGGTGGTTGTGGGCGCCGGGCAGCCCCCCGATCTCACGCAAATCGATCGAGGCCACCTGCCGCCCCTTACGCCATTCCGCGAGAAACCCCTTGCGGGCAAAAACCGACCATCCAGGCCCTTCCAGCTTGCTCCCCGACGAAACCCGGATCACCCGGTCATCACCCGCACCCTGCGACAGCTGGTTGGCCAGAAACCGCCCCTCGACCTCATCGACGCCCACCACGGCGCGGTCCGGTCCGCCTTCGGCGAAAAGCCGGCGCTTGGCCGCGAAATACCCCCCCAGCCCGCCGTGGCGGTCGAGGTGATCGGGTGAAAGATTGGTAAAGACCGCGATATCGGGGGTCAGCGACCGCGCGAGTTCGGTCTGGTAGGAGGAAAGCTCCAGCACCACGACCTCGCCATCCTGCGCAGGCTCGATATCCAGCACGCCCCGCCCGATATTGCCCGCCATCTGCGTGGGCCGCCCTGCGACTTGCAGGATGTGGTGGATCAGCGCGGTCGTCGTCGATTTGCCGTTCGATCCAGTGACGGCGATGACCTTGGGTGTCGTGTCCAACTCGTCCCAGTCGGGCGTCGCCCATGAGCGGAAGAAGAGCCCGATATCATTGTCGACCGGCACCCCGGCAGCCATTGCACGGGCGATGAGCTTGTTGGGCTCGGGGTAGAGATGCGGGATGCCGGGCGAAACGATCAGCGCCGCCACCTCGTCCCAGGCATTGGCGCGGGTCAGGTCGGTCAGCGTGAACCCCGCGCCTTCCGCATTGGCGCGCGCCTCGGGGCTGTCGTCCCAGAGGCAGGGTTCCGCCCCGCCCGCGATCAGCGCCCGCGCGGTTGCGAGCCCCGACCGGCCAAGGCCCAGCACCGCGACCTTCCTGCCCTCATAGCCCCTGACCGGAATCATGCTGCCCCCATACCCTTTGCGCCCGCGACAATGCCCTGCCCCCCGCGCGCCCGCAAGCACCGCGGCTTTACCCCTGCGCCCATCCGGTTTAGGGTCAGGTCACGAGAGAACCCGCGAGAGACGCGGCCTCAGAATTCATCCCCGACATCCCGAAAGGACGCCATGACCCAGGTAAAAACGGGCGACAAAGTCAGCATTCACTATCGCGGCACGCTGAACGACGGCACGCAGTTCGACAGTTCCGAAGGGCGCGACCCTTTGGAGTTCACCGTGGGTTCCGGCCAGATCATCCCGGGCCTCGACAAGGCGCTGCCGGGCATGGCGGTAGGCGACAGGAAGTCAGTCCCGGTTCCAGCAGCCGAAGCCTACGGCGCGCGCAACCCCGACGCCCGTCAGGCGATCCCGCGCGGTCAGATCCCGGCGGATATACCGTTGGAGATCGGGACAGCCCTGCAGATGCGCACGCCGGACGGCAACGCAATGACCGTGACGGTGGCCGAGGTTACGGAAGAGACGGTGACGCTTGATGCCAACCATCCGCTCGCGGGCAAGGACCTGAATTTCGACATCGAACTGGTGTCGATCGGCTGACGCGCCTGGCCCGGCGTCCTGCCTCTCACCCGGGCAGGACGACCAGCGTGTGCCGCTGACCGGCAAGGGCGGTGTCGATGATCGGCTCGATCACCGACCAGTCACCGCGCGCGAGCCCTGCCCCGATCAGCGGATAGCCGATGCGGGCGCCGTCAAAGTCGCGGGCAATGGCCTCGAAACAGGACTTGATCGCCGGATATTCCGCCTTCACCCCCGCGCCTTTCCAGTGATGCTGGGTATAGGCATTTACGATGTGGAACCGGACACCGGCGCGGGTGATGAGCGCGGTGGAGATGGTGCCGAGCTTGTCGCGGGTGCCGTATTCGGTGGTCCTGTCGGCCGCATAGGCTTCTGGGAAGCGGTCCCGGATCACCCGCGCAATCCCGGCCCCCATCGTGTGAAAGCAGTTGCAGCCATGCACGATCACATCGAACTCGCCCGCAAGCGCCAGTTCGATCAGGTCGCCCTCGCGGCGGTCCATGTCGGCCTCCCGGTCTGTGCGTTCGGAGGAACGATAACGCGACGGCGCGGGTGTCGAAACCCGTCAGCCACAGCCTAGCCGAAAATGGACTCACCCTGTTGGTCGATGAGCGACTTGGCCTTGCGCAATGTCATCTCCGCCGCGGCCTCGGCGGTGGAGACCGTGTCGGCCCGCACCATCCGATGCGTCCTGACCTCTCCGCCGATCTCCTTTTCGATCCGCGCGGCGACCCGGAAACCCGCGCTTTCCTTGATCGGATCGACGAAGATGCGGAAGCCTTCATGAAGAACGGGCTCGGCCTGGGGCTGTTCAGCGGGTGAGCCATTTAAGAGGCGAGAAAACCAGGACATGAGGGAACCTCCGTATTTCCCCGATTTTACTATGGAAAGGGCGGTCTGGCCAGTTGTCCGGCGGGCGGCGGAAATGGACCAACACAGGGCAGCGCCCGGCCCGGGGGTGGGCGCCAGAAGCGCCCGCCCATGGGGGCGGGTCGGGCGCTGCCCGGTTCGCAAGCGAACCGGGCGGAAAGCAACCAACGCAGGTCACGATACTCGCAATGAGCAACTACTATTAATCAGGTTCCACAATTTTTTTGAGTGAATGACCGCCGTGCGTTAATGTTTCATCCATTTCTATGCCGGCGGCAGCCAGCAGCCGCTTCCAAAGTTCGTCTTCTGCCTCGCGGCATTGATCAACAAATTTTGGCGTAACTGATGTCTCCCACTGACCTTTCAACGCGTCCCAAACATCTGGTTCTACCTCGACCACCTCAAATTTCTCGACGATTTCGGGTTTCCCGTGTGCCAGCACGTCGCGGAGCCTCTTCAACTTCAAGATGGTTTGTAATGGCAACTTACCCCAAGACAGATCCATCTTGAGGACCTCGTTGAGAAGGTTGAGTTTCTCACGGAGATTAGCTTTCTCCGGCCACCCATCCCGCAAGACCTTCCAGCCAACAAAGTTAACTTTCGCCTCAATAGAAAACGCTGAGAAGACCAAGCTCGCTAGCATTGTGTGGTAAATGCCTGCGCGCTCGTCATTTTCTATTTGGCTCTGCATGCGCTGCTGGAAATCCCAAGCACAATTGGAAAGTTCGTTGTGAATGAAGCGCTCCGCTTCAACTCTTACTTCAAACTTCTCAGCCACACGGCACCTCAAAAGAAAAAGCCGTGCATAAATTTGTGCACGGCCATTTCAATTCGCAATTCGGAGCTGAAATCTCTTCGTGCCTCACTGATCCAGGAAGCTCCGCAACTTCCGGCTCCTTGACGGATGCTTCAGCTTCCGCAAAGCCTTCGCCTCGATCTGACGGATGCGTTCGCGGGTGACGCTGAACTGCTGGCCCACTTCCTCAAGCGTATGGTCGGTGTTCATGCCGATGCCGAAGCGCATGCGCAAAACGCGTTCCTCGCGGGGGGTCAGCGAGGCCAGAACCCGCGTCGTCGTTTCCTTCAGGTTCTCCTGAATGGCGCTGTCCAAGGGCAGGATCGCGTTCTTGTCCTCGATGAAGTCGCCAAGCTGGCTGTCTTCCTCGTCGCCGATGGGGGTCTCCAAGGAAATCGGCTCCTTGGCGATCTTCATCACCTTGCGGACCTTTTCCAAGGGCATCTGCAGCTTTTCGGCCAGTTCCTCGGGCGTCGGTTCGCGGCCGATCTCGTGCAGCATCTGGCGCCCGGTGCGGACCAGCTTGTTGATCGTCTCGATCATATGAACCGGGATGCGGATCGTGCGCGCCTGATCGGCAATCGAGCGGGTGATCGCCTGACGGATCCACCATGTTGCGTAGGTGGAGAACTTGTAGCCCCGGCGGTACTCGAACTTGTCGACGGCCTTCATCAGGCCGATATTGCCTTCCTGAATGAGGTCGAGGAATTGCAGGCCCCGGTTGGTGTATTTCTTGGCAATCGAGATTACCAGACGCAGGTTCGCCTCGACCATTTCCTTCTTGGCCTGACGCGCTTCCTTCTCGCCTTTCTGGACCTGATTGACGATGCGGCGGAATTCACTGATGTCGACGCCGACATACTGGCCGACCTGCGCCATCTCGGCGCGCAGCGCCTCCACCTTGTCTTCGGATTTTTCGATCAGCGCCTGCCAGCCGCGGCCCGATTTCTCGGCCATCCGGTCGAGCCAGGTCGGATCAAGCTCATAACCCCGGTACTCGTCGATGAATTCACGCCGGTTGATGCGGGCCTGATCGGCCAGCTTCACCATGTTACTGTCAATCGACATGATCTTGCGGTTGATACCGTAAAGCTGGTCGATCAGCGCCTCGATCCGGTTGTTGTGCAGGTGCAGTTCGTTCACCAGCGTCACGATTTCCGAACGCAGCTTCTGATAGGCGGCCTCGTCGGTGAGCGAGAAGGTGCCGTCCTCGTTCAGGGTCGCCGACATGCGCTGGTCCTGCATCTCGGACAACTGCACGTAGTCGCGGGCGATGATCTCCAGCATCTCCAGCACGCGCGGCTTCAGCGCGGCTTCCATCGCGGCGAGCGACATGTTGGATGCGTCATCCTCGTCGTCCTCGTCGTCCGTCTTGGCGATGGGATTGCCGTCGGCGTCGAGTTCGGGTTCGTCCTCGGTCTTGCGGGTTGTCGTGCTTTCTGCACCGTCAACGACCGGCTCGACCTGATCGTCATCCTCCATCGACCGGCCGAAGGTGGCCTCAAGGTCGATCACGTCACGCAGAAGAATATCCTCGTTCAGAAGTTCGTCGCGCCAGATCGTGATGGCCTGGAAGGTCAGCGGGCTTTCGCACAGCCCCGCGATCATCGTGTTGCGCCCGGCCTCGATCCGCTTGGCGATTGCAATCTCGCCCTCGCGGGACAGAAGCTCGACCGTGCCCATCTCGCGCAGATACATGCGGACCGGATCATCGGTGCGGTCCAGCGTCTCGCCCGAAGAGGTCGCAATGGCCACTTCGCGCGAGTTGGAGGTTTCCACAACCGCGCCTGAAGAGGAGCTCTCAGCCTCTTCAGCCTCGTCATCCTCGATGACATTGATGCCCATTTCCGAGAGCATCGACATCACATCCTCGATCTGCTCGGACGACACCTGTTCGGGCGGAAGCACCTGGTTGAGCTGGTCATAGGTGATGTAGCCACGCTCGCGCGCGTCGGCGATCATCTTCTTGACCGCGGCCTGCGACATGTCGAGCGTGTGCTCGTTGTCGTCGGTGGCGGGCTTCTGCTCGTCGGTGTCCTTGGCGGCCATCGGGGCTCCTTTGGTCTCGGGCGAATCGCTCGGGCAGCGAATCGGTTCCGGTCTTGTAACGAATCGCAGGGCCGAATCACAGGGGCCGGACCCGTGCGCGCTGGCGATTCAGTGTTTCTTCTTTTCCCAGGCGGCGGTGTCGATCAGGCGCTGCAACTCGGCCGACAGCGCCGCGCGATCCTCGCCCATGTCGCTGTCGTCGTCGAGTTTTGATCGTCCCGCCCTGTTCCGGGCCTCGGCCGCCTTCGACAAGCGCCATGTCAGCCCCTCATCGGCCAGGCCGGTCATGTCCTCCATCGCCTCCGCAACCTCCGCAAGCGCCCCCCGTCGCGCCTCCAGCTTGGCCAGTTCTTCGGCGAGGCACATCGCAGCCAGATCTGCATTGTCGGCATTGCGTACAGGAGGGGCAGTCTGAACGTGGGCAAGGCCCATCAGCTTTTCAAGATCGGGACCGGCCACGCCCACGATCCTTTCCATAAACCCTGCGCTACCCCCGTGTGCCGCACACAGCAGAGCATGACGCAGCCGCTCGTGCCCAGCGTCGCGCATTTCGACCGTCTCCAACTGGCTTTCGAAGCGCGGGATACAGCCGGGATGGGTGATGGCGATGGCAAGGATCATTGCCTCGCGCAGGTAGTCCTCCACTTCCGCGCCCGAGGCCGCGGCCAGAAGCGAAGCCTTCGTTACAGGCAGCGGCTGCTGCGGAACAGGACGCCACTTGCCGCCCCGGGCGGGCACAGGTCCACGGGAGGACTGACGGCTGGATCCGAACAGCTCCCAGCGCAACCGCTTGATCTCCTCACCATAATGGGCGCGGATCGAAGGGTCGGCGATGCGTTTGATCGCCTCGCGCAGCGACTTGTCCAGCATGGCCTTGCGCTCGGGGCTGTCGAAGACCTTCCCCTCGGTCTCCCGCTGCCAAAGCAGGTTCACCATCGGCTGCGCCGCGTCGATCAGCTTGGCCATCGCCTCGCGGCCTCTGAGCTTGATCAGGTCGTCGGGGTCCATGCCTTCGGGAAGGATAACAAATCGCAGCCCCTGCCCCGCCTCCAGCATCGGCAGGGCAAGGTCGATCAGCCGTGTGGCCGCGCGGATACCCGCCGTGTCCCCATCGAGCATGATCAAAGGTTCGGGCGAAAGGCGCCACAGCAGGCGCAACTGATCTTCGGTGATCGCGGTGCCAAGGGGGGCGACGGCCGCCTCGAACCCCGCCCCCACAAGGGCGATCACGTCCATGTAGCCTTCGGCGACGATCAGCGGCTGCCCCTTGCCAGCCGCCTCTCGCGCAGGCCCGTGATTGTAAAGGCTGCGGCCCTTGTCGAAGAGGTCCGTCTCCGGCGAATTGAGGTACTTGGCACTGTCGTTCGGATCCATCGCCCGCCCGCCAAAGGCAATGCAGCGGCCGCGCGGATCGCGGATGGGGAAGATGATGCGATTGCGGAAAACGTCATAGGGCGCCTTGCCCTTGGTTGAAGGCTTGGCAAGGCCCGCCCCAAGGATCAGGTCCTCGGCAATCCCGCGCGCGCGCAGCGCATCCCAAAGACCCTGCCAGCCCTCGGTGGCGAAGCCGATCTCGAACCGGTCCTGCGCCGCCTCGCTGAGTTTCCGCCGCGCCAGATAGTCCCGCGCGGCCGCCCCGGCAGCGGTCTTCAACTGCAGCCGGTAGTGGCGCAGCGCCTCTTCCATGACCTTGGCCAGTTCCGTTCGCCGGTCGGCGCGTTCCGCCGCCTTGGGGTCGGCGGCGGGCATCTGCATGCCCGCCTCGCGCGCCAGAACCTCGACCGCCTCCATGAAGGACATGTTCTCGGCATCTTTCAGGAAGGAAATCGCGTCGCCCTTCGCGTGGCAGCCAAAGCAGTAGTAATACCCCTTGCGGTCATCGACATGGAACGAGGCGGTCTTTTCCTGATGGAACGGACACGGCGCCCAAAGATCGCCCTTGGCCTGATTGGACTTTCGGTTATCCCATGTCACCTTGCGCCCGACGACATGGGAAAGCGTCGTGCGGGTGCGAAGTTCGTCGAGGAAACCGGGTGGCAGACTCATCTGGCGAATATTGACCCTCGCCCTTGCCGGGGCAAGGGGGCTGTCGCCCCCCTCGTGCCGCTTTCGCGGCAATTCGGCCCCGAAAGTTTGGTCGGTAAGGACAGTGAAAGGAGCCGTTCGCCGTACTGTCTGATACGACTTACGCGGGGTGCCCGCCGACCCGCGCGGATCGGATCTGCGCCCGGTGGCAGCGGCGGATCAGAGCGCGGCGGCGCGGGCGGCGTTTGCCTTCATGGCCTGGTGCAACTCATGCACCGCGGTCTCGGCCATGGATCGGAAGACCATTATGTCGAAGCCCGTTTTGTCCACCCGGCACAAGATCATCATCATGTGGTTCAGCCCGGTGCGCGCAACCCTTCCCCTCGGGAACGCCGAAATCCGCAGATCAAGAGAGACGAGCCGCGCGAGCACCGCTTCCGCCCCTGACCCTTCGAGCCGCAGCCGCGCCCATGCGTCCGACTGATCGGTCAGTGCTGCAGTTTCGGCAAGCCCCTCGGGCGCCGCGCCGACCAGAAAAGCCTGATCCCGGCCAGTCCAGATGATCGACGCGCGATCGGTCGCGAATGACTGGCCGGGTTTCGGCCAGCCGAGGCCCATCGCCTTCAACGCGGTGCCCGTCGCCCTTTCCTTCCCTGCGAATGGGCTGACAGAGGTCATTCGGGCTGGCGCACATTCACTGAGCGTCACACCCGCCGAGGAGACCGGCAAGAGGCCCTCGCAGGGGGTTTTCTCGATCAGGCTAGGCACGGGCGCGTCCTCCCTCCGGGTCGAAAAAGACCGGGTTCATCACTTCACAGATCACATCCGCGCCGCGCAGATGGTCAACCAAACGGATGCGGGTTCCGTGACGCGCCCGACCGTTCTTGAGGAAGGCGAGCCCCAGATAGGTCTTGAGCGTGGGCGACCAGCAGACCGATGTGACGTAACCCTGATCGTTCACCCGCACCGGATCCGCCCCTTCATCGAAGAGATGCGCCCCCGCACCGAATTCGCGCGACATCGGCACAGGCCTCAGGCCCACCAGTTGCTCGCGCTCGGGGCCGACAAGTCCGGGGCGCTTGCTCGCGCCCTTGCCGATACAGTCCTTCTTGGCACTGATCATGCCCTCCATCCCGATATCGAAGGCCGTGACCCTGCCGTGGATCTCGGCATGCGTGATGAAACCCTTCTCGATGCGCAGTACGTTCAACGCCTCCATCCCGTAGGCTCCGCCGCCAAGGCTTTCGGCTCGGGCCACGAGGTCGCGATAGAGCGCCTCGCCGTAGCGCGCGGGCACCGCGATTTCATAGCCCAGTTCGCCCGAGAAAGAGATGCGGAACAGCCGCGCGCTGACATCCATCAATCGGACACCTGTCACGCCAAGGAAGGGCGGAGTATTCGCATCAACCGCCGCCTCCAGCACCGAGTTCAGAAGCTCGCGGGCCAGCGGCCCCGCAACCGCGAACTGCGCCCATTGCTCGGTCACGGATATCATCCGCACATCCCAGTCCGGGCAATGCGCCTGCTTCACGAATTCCAGATGCCGCATCACCTGTCCCGCCGCCGCCGTCGTCGTGGTCATCAGGTAATGACCCTCACCAAGACAGGCGGTGGTCCCGTCATCCATGATGAGCCCGTCCTCGCGCAGCATGAGGCCATAGCGCACCCTGCCGGGCTTCAGCGTCGAGAAGGTGTTGGTATAGACGAGATCGAGGAAGCGACCGGCATCCTTGCCCTGAATGTCGATCTTGCCGAGGGTTGAAACATCGCAGATCCCGACCCGGTCGCGGACCATCAGAACCTCGCGGTCGCAGGCCTCGCGCCAGGTCTTTTCGCCCGGGCGCGGGAAATAGGAAGGCCGGTACCACATCCCCGCCTCGATCATCGGCGCGCCGCGTTCGCGGGCGGCCTTGTCCGACGTGGTGAAACGTTGCGGGGCAAAGCCGGCTCCTTGTCCACCCGCACCCATCGCGGCGATGGAGACGGGCGTGTAGGGCGGACGGAAAGTCGTCGTGCCGGTTTCGGGAATGCCCCGTCCTGTCGCATCGGCGAGGATGGCGAGGGACGCGACGTTGGAGTTCTTGCCCTGATCGGGCGCCATGCCTTGCGTCGTGTATCGCTTCATATGCTCGACAGAGCGGAAATTTTCCTGCGCCGCCAGCCGCACGTCCTTGGTCGTCACGTCATTGGCGAAGTCGAGCCAGGCGCGGTGCTTTGGCTCGGGCACCTCCCAATAGGCACGAAGCCGCACGGCACCGTCCTCGGCCGCGGGCATGTCCACCTTCTTCGGCTTCCGGCCAAGGGCGTCCAAGGCCGCCTCCGCCGCTGCAACGCCTTCGGCCAGACAGGCCCGCGTGGAGAAGGCCCCATTGGCGGCGCCAGCGGCCTCAAGCCCCGGCACCATGCCGGGCTTCGGCACGAAGGCCGCGATATCCTCGCGCCAGACCGGGCGCCCGTTCATGTGACAGGTCAGGTGCAATGCGGGGTTCCAACCGCCAGACACGGCAAGGCAATCGCTGACGATGCGCGAGATCTGGCCCGATTTGTCGGCGATGACCACGTCGCGCAGGCCCTTGCGACCCACCGTGTCGATGATCCGGTAACCCGAATAAACCGGGAAGTCTCCCGCAACCTCGATGTCCTCGCGCACGTCGATCAGGGCGGCGATCCGGACCCCGGCGGCCGAGAGGTCGCGGGCGGTTCTGTGGGCATCGTCGTTGTTGGCGAAGATCGTGACGGCATGACCGGGCGCAACGCCCCAACGGTTAAGATAGGCCCTGACCGCGCCCGCCGCCATGATGCCGGGCCGGTCGTTGTTGGAGAAAGCGATCTGGCGTTCATGGGCGCCGGAGGCAAGCACCGCCCGTTTCGCCACGATCCGCCAGAAGCATTCGCGCGGCAGATCCTTCGGCGGGTTCGCCAGATGCAGGCCGACCCGTTCCAGCGCGCCATAGGTGCCGTCGTCATACGCCCCGGTCACGGTTGTGCGCGTCATAAGGCGGACGTTCGGCATTTCGCCGAGTTCGGCGATGGTCCCGGCGGCCCAGTCTGCGGCCGGCTTGCCGCCGATTTCAAATGTCTCGACAAGACAGCGACCGCCCATCAGGTGGTCTTCCTCGGCAAGGATCACGTCCGCCCCCGCCCTCGCCGCCGTCAGCGCGGCCATAAGACCCGCCGGGCCAGACCCGATAACCAGCAGGTCGCAATGCGCCCAGGCCTTTTCGTATGTGTCTTCGTTGTGCTTGCCCGAGAGCGCGCCCAGACCCGCAGCCCGGCGGATCGCAGGTTCGTAGAGCTTTTCCCAGAAGGCGCGCGGCCACATGAAGGTCTTGTAATAGAAGCCCGCGCTGAAGAAGGGCGCAAAGAGGTCGTTGACACCCATCAGGTCCACGTTGACCGAAGGCCAGGCATTCTGGCCCTGCGCGTCCAGCCCGGCATGGATCTCCTGCACCGTGGCGCGGACGTTCGGAACCTGCGCCGCCCCCTTGCCGACCGTCACGAGCGCATTCGGTTCCTCCGATCCCGCGGTCATCACACCCCGGGGGCGATGGTATTTGAAGGACCGGCCCAGGACCTTCACACCCGAAGCCAGAAGCGCCGAGGCGAGCGTATCGCCCTCGAACCCGGTGTAATCCTTGCCGTCGAACCGGAACCCGACCGTGCGGGACCGGTCGATCAGCCCCTTGCCCGCGATCCTCATTTCTTCCCCCTGCCCTTTGCGGGCCTTTTGCGGTCCGTAAGCAGACGAGTCGCGGATATTTCATGTGTGACGGTGTTGCGCGTGACCTCGATCCAGGCCGAGCAGCCCAGCTCGTGATACCAGAGGTCGCGGGTCTCGCCCGCTGGGTTGTCGCGCAGGTGCAGATAATCGTCCCAGGCTTCGGCAGGCGCGCCTTCCACCGGGCGGTCGGCATAGACCGCATCGCCGTAATAGGTGAATTCGCGCCGGTCGCGGGTGCCGCAGAGGGGACAGGTTATGCGCATGGTTCTCCCTCAGTGCAAATTGTGCTGCGACCCGGTGCCTTCTTCATCGAGAAGATGGCCCGTGGCGAAACGGTTCAGGCGGAAGCGGCGGGCGACGTCGTGGCTCTCTCCGGTCGCCATCAGATGCGCCATGCACCAGCCCGACGCCGGCACCGCCTTGAACCCCCCGTAGTTCCAGCCGCAATCGATATAGAGCCCGCCGACATCGGTCCTGTCGATGATGGGCGAGCCGTCGGGCGTCATGTCCATGATCCCCCCCCAGCTTCGCAACAGCTTCGCCTTGCCGATCATCGGCATCAGCGTCATGCCCGCCTCCATCACATGCTCGACCATCGGAAGGTTCCCCCGCGCGGCGTAGGAGGAATAGAAATCCAGATCGCCGCCAAAGACGAGCCCGCCCTTGTCGCTCTGCGAGATGTAGAAATGCCCCATGCCGAAGCTGACCACATGGTCGATCACGGGCTTCAGCCCCTCGGTCACGAAGGCCTGCAGGATGTGGCTTTCGACCGGCAGGCGCATCCCGGCCATGGCCGCAACCTGCCCCGACCGGCCAGCGACGATGATGCCGACCTTCTTCGCCCGGATCGCGCCGCGCGTTGTCTGAACGCCGGTGACGCGGCCATCCACGATGTCGATCCCCGTCACCTCGCAATTCTGAATCAGATCGACGCCGCGCTGGTCGGCGCCGCGCGCATAGCCCCAGGCGACGGCGTCATGCCGCGCCGTGCCGCCACGGCGGTGCAAGAGCCCGCCATAGATTGGGAACCGGGTCTGTTCGAAATCGAGATAGGGCAGATGGCGGCGCACGCCCTCGCGGTCGAGAAGCTCCGCATCGTCGCCCTGATTGATCATCGCATTACCGCGCCGGGCGAACGCGTCGCGCTGCCCGTCGGAATGGAAGAGGTTGATCAGGCCCCGCTGCGAATGCATGACGTTGTAGTTCAGCTCGGCCTCAAGCCCCTCCCACAATTTCAGAGAGTGGGAATAGAATTCCTGATTGCCCGGCAGGAAATAGTTGGCCCGCACAATGGTCGTGTTGCGCCCGACATTGCCGCCGCCGAGATAACCCTTTTCCAGGACCGCGACATTGGTGATGCCGTGGTTCTTGGCAAGGTAATAGGCGGTCGAAAGACCATGGCCGCCACCGCCGATGATCACCACCTCGTATTCCGGCTTCGGGTCCGGATCGCGCCATGCCGATGTCCAGCCCTTGTTGCCAAAGAGCCCTTCGGAAATGACCCTCAACCCGGAATAGCGCATGATCGTCCTCCCTGCCCGTTCCAATGAACCGGCACGACGCAGAGATTTCAATGCCTGTCAGCGTTTTCCAAGCCGGATCGCGACAAAGAACGTCGCTAGAAGAGCATTCAAAAGAAAAAAGGGCCGGAGCGAGGGAACTCCGGCCACTAGAGGTGTCGTCCTGAGACGCAGGGTTAACCGGCCGGAGCTGCGGCCGGTTTGGGTTTACTTCGCGAGCCGGAAGTATGCAGCTTCGTAATTGTTGGCCATGCCTGCGCCACCGCAGAATCCATAAGCCCCGTTGGAAGTCACATCCAGCATGCCGCCAGAGACAAGAGACACGCCTTCAAGGCCGCCCGCGCTTGCGGTCAGAGAGATATCCTTGGCCGCGATGATCTGGCTGCCGTAGATTTCCGCATTGGATGAAAAGCTGACCCCGCCACGGGTGACAATCTGCACGTCACCGCCTTCGGCGCAATTGTCGTCAAGACCGATCTTTACACCGGAAGGCGCCCGAACCGAGGTGGCGTCGGTATTCTCGACGAAGATCACGGCATTCTCGATCGTCGCACCTGAATGAATGTGTCCGTCGTCAGAGTTTTCCGGAGAGCTGAGGCAGTTTCACAACGGAGGCTCTGGTTCGGTTTCTGTTTGAGTTTAGGCGGCCACGGCTTGGTGCTGCAACCGGCGTTTTCGGATTGTCTGTTTCTTGATCTCCTCTCTCATCTTCAGGATCTTCGCACCGCGGCCCTGATAGACGTCGGCGGGTGTCAGGTTGGCGAGGCTCTCGTGGTATCGATGGTTGTTGTAATGGTCGACGAAGGCGTCGATCTGCCGTTCCAAGTCGCCGGGCAGGAAGTAGTTTTCGAGGAGCACGCGGTTTTTCATGGTCTGATGCCAGCGTTCGATCTTGCCTTGGGTCTGAGGATGGTGTGGCGCACCGCGCACGTGTTTCATACCTTTGGCCTCGAGGTATTCGGCCAGATCTGCCGCAACGTAGGATGAGCCATTATCGCTGAGCAGCCTCGGCTTCTGAACGACCGTCGCGCTGTCGCAGCCGGATGCTTCCAGCGCCAGTTCCAGCGTGTCGGTGACGTCTGCGGCCTTCATCGTGGTGCAAAGCTTCCAGGCGATGATGAAGCGGCTGTAGTCGTCGAGGATCGTGCTGAGATAGAACCAGCCCCAGCCGATCACCTTCAGATACGTGAAGTCTGTCTGCCAGAGCTCGTTCGGTCGGCTGGTCTTGTCGCGGAACTCATCGGCGGCGCGGATCACCACATGGGCCGGAGCCGTGACCAGATCCTCGGCGCTGAGGATGCGGTAGACCGAAGATTCCGACACGAAGTAGCGTTTCTCGTCGGTGTATTTCACCGCCAGTTCGCGCGGCGTCAGGTCTTCGTGCTCCAGCGCAAAATCGACAACATCGTCGCGGACCTTGTCCGGGATACGGTTCCAGACCGAACCGGGCCGGGGAGAGCGATCCGCCAGGGCATCAATGCCACCATCGCTCCAGCGGGCATACCAGTCGTAAAACGTGCTGCTTGGGATGCCGAGCATCTTCAGGGTCTGCCGGGTCGGCAGATGTGACGCCTCGACAGTGCGAATGATCTCGAGCTTCTCGGATGCGGGATACCTCATTCGTCGTCGCCCCCATCCCCGATCATGCTTTTTTTGAGCAGACGGTTCTCCAGCGTCAGTTCGGCGACCACCTCTTTCAGGGCGACCGATTCCGACCGCAGTTCCTTGACCTCGGGCGCTGTCGCTTGTCTGGCCGTATCGCCCGACAGACGGGCCTTTCCGGCTTCAAGGAACTCCTTCGACCAAGAATAATAAAGGCTCTCGGCGATCCCCTCGCGCCGGCACAGCGCTGAAATGCTCTCCTCGCCGCGCAGGCCAGCCAGGACGATCCTGATCTTCTCCTCGGCCGAGTAGTGCTTGCGGGTCTTCCGCTTAATGCACCTGACCAACTTGTCAGCGGCGTCCTTCGATGTTCCGGATGTCTTGTTCATCTTCGCTCCATAATGGCTTCGATGAACCAGAAATCCTCCGTTGCTCAAACCCCTAAATCTGTCCGGTAGGTGCTGACGTTAGACACGCTCTGCAAACGATCCCAGAGCGCTTCGGCAGCTAGACTGTCGTGGTTGCCGGGAATGATCCACCATGTGAGGCTTGGATCTTCCGCCATTGCCGCCAGCGCCTGGCGCCAGGTTTGGTCGGACGGCGTCTCCGTGTCGAATGTGTCGCCGGCAACCAGTATGTGCTCCGCACCGTTTTTTCGTGCGACCTCGGCAATGGTTTGCAGCGCCACATGACGAGCCTCGATCAATCGCCCGCGAACCTCCTCCGGCATGTTTCCAAATCTTCGCCCAAGATGCAGGTCAGATGTATGAATGAAGCGAAATGTGGACATCTAACCGTTGTCTCCGCAAAAGGGCGCAAATACGGGCGCTGATTTCGACAATAACGGAACTATATGGCCAAGGTGTCAAATCTTGTCATGCAAGCTAAGGGGCTGCCAAAAATCGGACCGATCAGCGGCGCATAAGCGTTTGCGAAGGCCAGATCTCCGACGCGGAACCCCGATTGCAATGCTCATGAATTGCGCTGGAATAGTGGTTTCGACGTCGTCTTCAAGTCCACGGCGAAAAACATGCCGAGGACCGAGCAAACGGAGAGGATGAACGCCCAAAATCCCATCACAACGAGCGCCTTGATGGCAAGCCCACAATATCGCGCAGCATTCAGGTTCGAGAGGATAATGGCCGCCATACTCTCGGTTCCTGCATCATTTTATCTGC
>JAUIDM010000024.1 GCA_030428915.1 Alphaproteobacteria bacterium
TCCAGACCGGCTCATGCGCGGGCTTGACCGTGATCTGGCCCTCGGGTGCAAAGCGCCAGCCATGCGGTCCGGTTAGTGGCGCGTAAAGCTCCGGTGCCGGGTGCGCATGGTCGCGGTAGAGCAGTCTCGGCGCGATCAGAAACAGGCCGAGATCGAAATCCGGCGCTGGGATGGCTCCCTCTCCGATCAGGGATGTGTAGGCGTGACCTGAACGGAAGCCCGCGCCGATCTCCTCGGGCGGATAACTGTCATAGGTTCGCCAGAAGAGGTGAGGTTCGACCGCTTCGATCGCTGCGGCAAAGGCGGGTTGATCTTCGCTAATCGCCGCCAGCACCATGGGCAGATGAGTTCGGACGGTCGCATTTTCGGCGCGCGGCTCCGGCCTCAGGGCGTCGCCGCGATATGCCGCGAGACCGGACCTGGTCTCGGCGATGCCGGGGCCTGCGAAGCCTGAAAGATACCGATCAATCTCTTCGAGGAGCCGCCGCACCCCCGCTTCTCGATCGGGACGCAGGGGTCCCGGAACATCAGATGCCAGCCCATTCTCGGCCAGAAGCTGCATCGGATCTTCACCGTCGCGGGGGGAGCAGATGCGGTAGACCTCCAGCGCCTCGTCCGAAAGTAGCCCCTTCCGGTGGAAATACATCGCGGCGGCGTAGCGCAAGCGTCCGGAACCGGGTTGGCCCAGCGCGGCATGCAGGTCCGCCAGTGCGCGCAGTTCACCGGGCTTCTTGGTCATTTGTTCGCCTGATAGGCCAGCTGGATATCACGCTCGCGGCGCTTCTCGGCATGGTTCAGAAGCAAGCCGGCCGTAAAGACGCCGATCCCGACGATCAGAACCGTTATCGTGGCGAGCGCGTTGATATCCGGCGTGACGCCGAGCTTCACCTTCGACCAGATAAGGATCGGCAGTGTCGTGGTTCCCGGACCTGTCGTGAAATTGGTGATGACCACATCGTCGAGCGAGATCGTGAAGGCCAGAAGCCATCCCGACAGGATCGCGGGCGAGATGATCGGGAGCGTGATGTCCTTCATCACCTGCCAGGGCCGCGACCCGAGGTCCATTGCCGCCTCCTCGATCGCCTCGTCGGCCTGAACAAGACGTGAATGGACGATGGTCGTCACGAAGACCATTGAGAAGGTGATGTGGGCGAGCGTCACCGTGGTGAAGCCGCGCGTTGCGGGCCAACCGATATATTCGGCCATCAGGATGAAGAGCATCAGCGAGGCGATGCCGGTGATCACTTCGGGCATCACAAGGGGTGCCGTCACGAGGCCGGAAAAGAGCGTTCTACCCCGGAACCGTCTGAAGCGCGCCATGGCGATCCCTGCCATGGTACCGAGGATCGTCGCAAAGGTCGCGCTGAGGACCGCGATCTCGATCGACAGGACCGCAGCGTTCAGGACTTGCCGATTGGACAGGAGCGAGACGTACCACTTGGTGGAGAATCCGCCCCAGACGGTCGCGAGCCGTGATCCATTGAAGGAATAGACCATCATCGACAGGATCGGGATGTAGAAGAACGCAAAGCCGAAGCAGAGCATTGTGATCAGAAAGATCGGGCGTCGGTTCATCAGGCACCTCCCTCCGATTTCTTCTTCTCGTGCGACTTGCCCTCGAAATAGGTGTAGGCCATGAGCGGACCGACGAGGAGGAGGAGCAGCGCCACGGCGACTGCCGACGCCATCGGCCAGTCGCGCGCGGAGGCGAATTCGTCCGATATCACGCGCCCTATCATCGGCCGCGACGATGAACCGACGAGCGACGGTATGATGAGCTCGCCCGAGGCCGGGATGAATACCAGCAGCGAACCCGCGATGATGCCCGGCAGGGACAAAGGCAAGGTCACGTCCCGAAAGACCTGAAACGGTCGCGAACCCAGATCCATTGCGGCCTCGTTAAGCGACAGGTCCAGCTTTTCGAGGTTCGCGTAAAGCGGCAGGATCATGAAAGGCAGATAGGAATAGACCGTAACCAGCACGACGGCGAAACCGGTGTTCATCATCGGGATGTAGCGCAGCGCCATCTCGTCCGGCATCACCCAGTTGTACGCGCCGGTCAGGAGCTTGTTGAACCAGCTGTTGGTTCCCATCAGCCCCATCCAGGCGTAGACCCGCAGGAGGAAGGATGTCCAGAACGGCAGGATCACCAGCATCAAGAGGACATTCCGCCATGACCGGCTGATCCGGGTAAGCCCGAGTGCCATCGGATAGCCGATCAACAGGCACATCAGAGTTGCGAGCGTGGCGTTGCCGATGGAGTTCAGATAGGCGCGGATGTAAAGGTCGTCTTGAAACAGCCGCGCATAATGATCGGTGTTCATCACCGGATGTTCGCCGCCGAAGGAGAAGGGCGGCGCGGTCGGTGTGCGGGTCGCGAAGCTCATCGCAAAGACGATTACAAACGGGATAAGGAAGAAAAGGATAAGCCAGACATAGGGCGTAGCGATCGTGATCTTGGTCCAGCCGCGGCGGTTGAACCATCTGCGAAATCCAAGAAATTGCTTTGCCGCATCCATCAGGTCAGTCCTTCAGGAGAATCGCCGCCGATGGCTCGAACGACAGCCAGACGTCGTCCTCCCAATCGGCGACACGCTCGTTTTCACCAACCCGCCGTGCATTGACGGAGTTGACGGACATGACCCGTCCGGAGGGCATCTGGATGCGGTAGAGCGAGTCCTTCCCGAAATAGGCAAGGTCGCGAACCTTGCCGGGGAAGGCATTGGTCGCCGCCGGTTTCGCGCGCGAGATCGTAAGTTTTTCGGGCCGAACCGCCAGCGTGATCGACTGGCCTGGCGTCAGGCCGGGGATCGCACGCGCCTCGACCATACCGCCAAGTTCGGGCACCTCCACACCTGCCGCGTCACCCTGAGCGGTGCGCACGGTGGCGTCAAAGAAGTTGATCGAGCCGATGAAGCCCGCGACCAGTTTTGAATTCGGGTATTCGTAGACTTCGGTCGCGGTGCCGGTTTGCATGATGCGGCCTTTGTCCATGACGGCCAGTCGCGACGACAGTGTCATCGCTTCTTCCTGATCATGGGTGACGACAATGAATGTCGTGCCTGTCTTGTCCTGAATGTCCATGAGTTCGAACTGCGTCGCCTCGCGCAGCTTCTTGTCCAGCGCCGCCAGAGGCTCGTCTAGCAGAAGAAGCTTCGGCTGTTTCGCCAAGGCGCGCGCGAGCGCTACGCGCTGGCGCTGGCCCCCCGAAATCTGGTGGGGTTTTCGGTGAGAAAAGTCGGTGAGTTGCACGAGCGCCAGCATCTCCCGCACCCGGTTGGCGGATTGGGCAGATGTCATGTCCATATGCTTGAGACCGTAGGCGACGTTCTTTTCCACCGTCATGTGGGGGAAGAGCGCGTAGGACTGAAACATCATGTTTACCGGGCGCTCATAGGGCGGCAGGTCGGTCATGTCCTGCCCGTCGATATAGATGCGGCCCTCGGTGGGTTCCTCGAACCCGGCTAGCATCCTGAGAAGAGTGGTCTTTCCGCAGCCTGAGCCGCCTAGGAGGGAGAAGATCTCTCCCTTGCGGATTTCAAGGTTGACGGAGGAGACCGCCGTGAATGCTCCAAACCTCTTGGTGACGCCCTCAATTCGGATGAAGGGCGGTTCCTTTGGGGCTGGCGCGACAGCGTGCGGAAATTGCGTGACCTTCGCGTCGGCCGTTGCAGCCGTTTCGGGCATCTCGACGGTCTCCTCCAGTGAGCGGTGGGGAATGCGCGATGCGCGCGATCAGCCCGACTTGATGTCCTGCCAGGCGCGGGTGATGGCGCGGTCCTGCTCCTCGCTGAAGGGCTTCGGCGCCCACATCCGGCTGATCGTCTCTGCGTCAGGATAGACGGCCGGATCGTCGAGAATCTCCTGCAGAACGAACTCCCGCGCGGGCACATTTGCGTTTGCGTAGTAAGTGTAGTTGGTGCAACCCGCAGCGACTTCCGGCTGCATCATGAAGTCGAGGAACTTGTAGGCGTTATCGCGGTTCGGCGCGTCAGAGGTGATGCACATCACATCCACCCAGGCGGGCGCCCCGGTCTTCGGCACAAAGTAGGCGAGGTTCATCTCTATGCCCGCTTCAGCCGCACGCCCCGCCGCCGTCGCGTAGTCGCCTGACCAACTGTTGATCGCACAGAGTTCGCCGTTCGGAATTGCATTCAGATAGTTCGTATTGTCGAAGGTTCGGATGTATTCGCGGATCGGTTTGAATGCCTCGACGACCTTCTGGTAGTCCTCGACATTCGTCGTATCGCCATCGAGTCCGAGATATTTCAGCACCATCAGCATTATGTCGGTCGGGCTGTCGAGGATGGATATACCGCAATCGGCAAGCAATGCCGCGTTTTCGGGTTTGAAGATCAGGTCCATCGACGTCATGTCGGCGTCGGGAATGCGCTCCATCACAAGGTCGACATTGTAGGTAAAGCCGACAGAGCCCCACATATAGGGCATGCCGTATTTGTTACCGTCGTCCCATCCCGACAGAATGCGCAGGATTTCGGGATCGAGGTTCTTCCAATTGGGCAGACGCGATTTGTCGAGCTCTTCGTATATGCCGGCCGCAATGGCACGCGGCATCTCGATCCCTGCGTGGTCCACGACGTCATAGCCAGTCGAACCCGCCAGCATCTTGGCCTGCATCTCTTCGGCCGAGGAATAGGTGTCATAGACCACACCGATGCCAGTCTGCGCCTCAAAATCCGCCAGCGTCGTTTCGCCGATATAATCGGCCCAGTTGTAGACGCTTACAGTGCCCGCCTGCGCCCAGGACGGTCGGACGTAAGGAAGGGAAAGTGCGCCACCGATAGAGGCCAGAGCCGTTCGCCGAGTGAGTTTTGTCATGTCCGTTCTCCTCTGTTGGTACTTGTTTTTTTGGGGTGAGATTATTCTCTTTTTTTCAATGCACGACGCATATTTTCGTTATGAATGCCGATCTCGCCGTCCTCCGGCTCTTCTTCAAGTTTCACTACCGGCAGAACATGTCGCAAACAGTCGTGATGGGCCTTCACACCGAATTCCAGATCAGACAGATGGAAGTCCTCGAAGGCGGATGATTTCATCGACTCGTTTGACCAGATCGACAACTGCTGGTCCTCGTAGGAGGTTTCGCGGTCGATGCGGTAGGCGAGGTAGCGGGCAGCGCGCTGCTCCCGCGTCTCGTGGGCGCGGCGGTAGAGCCGGCCGGTCAGCCGGGTTTCATTCAACCCAAGCGGGATGTCCTGGTAGTACTGCGCGCCTTCGGGGGTGAAGGCGATGACAGTGTTGGGGAAGAGGCCGTAATAGGTCCAGCTTCGGCGCAGTCGTTCCGGCAGCCAATCGTGAACGGGGCTGAGTTTCAGGTATTGACGGACCGACCAGAGCCGCCCCGGCTGATCCCCGAATTCGGCAATCGAATGGGAAATTCCTCCGGGATAGGCGATGTCGCGATAGGAGCGGCCGTAGAGGTCCTGAAGCGCGGGATGCGCCATGGCGACGTGATAACCTTCGTTATCCACGTCGCGGACCGATTTCCAGTTGACCGGCAACACGGTCTCTCCCGACCAGCGGATTTCGGCGGGCAGAAGGTCGCCCGCCCGGTAGCCCGCGAAATCGGCTTCAAAAGGTCGCAACAGTTCCGACACGCCGGGCTGGGGACCCGACTCGAAGCGCAAGAAGATGAAGCCGTTCCAAATCTCCATCTCCACCGGCTTCAGGCCAAAATCCGACCGGTCCATATCGCCGAAGCTCTCAGGCCGGGCGGGGCCCCTGAGCGTGCCATCGAGGTTATAAACCCAGCCATGAAACGGGCAGACCATCGCTCCCTTGCAGTGGCCCTGCGCGCCGTCGGCGAGACGTGCGCCACGGTGGCGGCAGAGGTTGTGGAAGGCCCGGACCTGTTCGTCACGGCCGCGCATCACCAGAGCGCGCTCGCCCAAAAGGTCGAAGCTCAGCCAGTCGCCGGGTGCCGGGATATCGTTGACATGACCGGCGACCTGCCAGTGTGTTAGAAACACTTCCCGTCGTTCGAGATCGAACAATGCCTTTGAGTGGTAGGTCCAGCCGGGCAGTCCCCGGCGGTCCCATTCTGTCGGCACCTTGATCGGCTTGACGGCGGTGTTCATGGTCGTCTCCTTACGCGGGGTCCATCTGCGCCCGCACCCAGTTGTGGAACTTGAGGATGTCGAATTCCTGCGGCATCAGACGGCCGCGATCGTATGGCATGCAACGAAGACCGCGCTGGTTCATCTCACAGGCCTCTGCGTCCTGCGACATGACGAGCGTCGCGAACTCTGCGACCTTAGCCGGGTCGAAGCCCGGCTGGGCCAGTGTTTCCTCGGCAAACAGCCATTCCGCCGTAAGCCGCGTCCGTTCCGGCCCAAGCGGCATGAGAGAGACCGAGCGCACATAATCGACATGTGCCACGACGAACATCGTGGGATAGATCGTCACGAAGTTGTGGCCGTTGGCGCGCTCCTCCGCGCTCAGGCGCGCGAACTCGGGACCACAGGGCTCGCCCGTCATGGTCCAGGTCCGCGCCTTGTCGCGCAGGGCCGGGGGTCTCGGGTCGTCGCCGGTCCAGCCCGGCGCCTCTTCGGGCGCCATGATCCCGCCGCGATAGACCGGAACCATGTCGCACAGTTCCGGGTGGATGCCCGGACAGTGCAGGCATTCGTTGTAATTTTCCCAGAAGACCTTCCAGTTGCAGGCGATTTCCTTGACAAGGCGGTGACCGGTGCGCAGATCCTCCATCGGCCAGTTGTCGAGCGCGGCGAGACCGAGGTCGGGGGCGAGTTCTCCCGGCTCATCCGCGAGGCATAGAAAGATGAAGCCGTTCCAGATCCGGACGCCGACCGGGAAAAGGCCGTGATCCTCCTTGCGGAAATCTGCCGTCGGTGTCGCATGGGCGGTCGAAACGAGCCGCCCGCCGGTGTCGTAGGCCCAGGCATGGTAGGGGCAGCGGATAAGCTTTCCTAAAGCCTGCCGGTCCTTTGTGCACAGCTCCGATCCGCGGTGCCGGCACGTGTTGTGAAACGCCGTCACCGCGCCCTTGCCATCGCGGCAGAGAAAGAGGTTGTGGCCCGCCAGATCAAACCTTTGCATCGTGCCCGGCGCAAGGTCCGAAAGCCGCCCCGCCGCGACCCAGTTCCGCGACCAGATGGCCTGACGCTCACGTTCGTACCAGCCCGTGTCGAAGTACGCGGCCGCCGGAAGGGACGCGGGGCAGTGATCGAGGAGTGGCGAAGCCGGATGGCGATGCTCAGTCATCATCTCCTCCTCAGAAGCGTCCGGGCGGGGTGGCGCCGCGGCGGGGGTTGGCAAAGAAGGGGCGCTCCACCACGCGTGCCGTCATCATCAGCTTCACGTAATGAAGCTCGCGAAGGGCGTAGATCTCGGCCCGAAGGCCGCGTTTCGCCTCGGCGTGATGGGGGCGGCGCACCTGCGCGAGAGCGATGCTGCGCTTGGTCGACGGCGACCAGGCTGCCGAAGTAATCTGACCGACCTCCCGGTTCCGTCCGTCGTAAAGGATCGCATGATCGGCCGGCAGGTTGCCCTCAATATCAAGCGCCACAAAGGCCCATTCAGAGGTCTGCCGGTCGCGCTCGGCCAAAAGCGCCCGGCGGCCGTTGAAATGGCCCTTACCGAAGTCGATCATCCAATCAAGCGCCATTTCAAACGGCGATCGAACCCGGTCCTCGCGCATGGCCTGGTCAGCGGGGACGAAATCGGCATTGGTTGTGATGAATCCCGCTTCGATCCGTGCAATGTCGAGCGCGCCCGACCCAATCGGGCGAATACCGCAATAGGCGCCCGCCTCCATCAACCGGTCCCAGAGCGGCAGGGCTAGCGCGGGTTCGATCCACAGTTCGTATCCCAGATCGCCGGTGAACCCGGTGCGCGAGATGATCACTTCCCCCCCTTCGACCGGGAAGGACGCGATGCGGTAGGGCTTGAGCGCCGAAACGTCGAACCCGGACCTCTCCAGTACCGCAGCCGCGCAGGGACCCTGAAGCGAAAGCGCAGCGATATCCGCAGTGACATCGCGAACCGAAACGTCGAAACCGATTGCTGAGTCCAAGAGCCACGGCAGGTGCCGTTCCTGGCAGCAGAGCAGGAACTCTGCTTCGTCGAGCCGAAATAGCGTACCATCGTCGAGGAGCTTGCCCCGGTCGTCGCACCAAGCGGTGTAATGCACCGCGCGGACCGGAATCCGCGACACATCCCTGATGGTCAGACGGTTCAGGTACTCCACCGCGTCACGCCCCGTGATCCGGTACTTGATCATCGGAGAGAGGTCGTAAACGCTCGCCGCGTTCCGGATCGCGTAATACTCCATCTCCGCATCCTGAAGGACGAGCGCCGTAGTGTAGCCAGCCCATGCCCCCCATTGGTTCAGCACATTCGCTGCCGCGATGCGATCGTGGAAAGGAGTCGTTTGCAATGGTGACTCGAAGTGATGGTGCAGATCCTTCATGCTGCCGCCCCCGAAAGAATGCGCTCCGCCGCATTCCAGCCCGCCGCACCGGAAACACCGCCGCCCGGATGGCTGCCCGCACCGGCCAGCCACAGGCCCGCGATGGGGGTCGCATACTGGGCGACTTCGGCAAAGGGACGCATGAACAGCATCTGCTCGACGCTGAGTTCGGCATGATGCCAGTTGCCGCCCGCCATGCCGTAGCGTGCCTCGATGTCCTGCGGCATCAGAAGCTCGCTCTGCGTGATCAAACCGCCAATACCCGGCGCGTAGGTTTCAAGGACGCCGAGCGTGTTCGAAAGCATCTGGCGTCGCGCCTCTTCAAGGCCGGAATGCGGCGCGTGGGGCGCGAACTGGACAATGGCCGAGAGCAGGTAGTCACCTTCGCCCGTTTCGCGCTCATGCGCTTTCGGCAGCATGATCTCCATGACCGGGCGCTCGGGAACCTGGCCATATTTCGTTGCATTGAAGGCGTTCTCGACGGCGGCAATATCCGGCGCGATCACCAGCCGAGTGGCGAGATCGGCGCCGCGGAAATCGGGGGCGCCCTTCAACGCCAGATGCAGCTTGGCCGCGCCCCCGCGCGACCGGATGTTGGTGGCGCGCCGTACGAAACCGGTATCAAGGTGCCGCGAACCGACCAGATCGAGGAATGTGGATTTTGGCCCGATTGCCGAGACGACAAGACCGGCGCGGATCTCTTCGCCAGTAGAGAGGATGATCCCACAGGCCTTGTCGTCCTCGATCAGGATACGCTCGACACGCGCCCCGGCGCGAAGGGTGACACCCGCGGCCTCGACTGACCGTGCCATGGCATCGGCCACCGCACCCATGCCGCCCTTCGGAACCGCGAGCGCCGCCCGCGTTCCGGCGGCCTCTCCGGCAAGACGGTTGAGGTAGAGGATCAGAGAGTTCGGCGAGCGCGGCCCGAGCCAGGCACCGAGCACCGCATCAAAGGCGACGAGGCCCCGCAGCCGGTCGTCGGCGAGTTCGTCTTCAAGCACATCCGCGATGTTGATCAGGAACATGCGCAGGAACTCACGGAACTCGTCCTGACCGAGCCGACGAAGCCCGAGTCCGATGCGGGCGAGCTTCAGGGTATCGTTTCCGGCTTTCCGTGCGATCCGTGGCGGCGTGACGGTGCGGAACGGCGCAAGCGCTTCTGCGAAGGCCATCAGGCGCCGGCGCAGCGCCTCCCAGGCGGTTCGACCGGCATCGTCGATCGTGCCGGACAGGCGCGCGCCGGCCGGTCCCTCAAGAACCAGGTGATCCCCGGTCGCCGAAAGGGCCGTCGTCGCAATCCCCCGTGCGGCGTAGCTAAGCCCGTGGCGTTCCAGTTCCATCCCGCCCAGAACCCTCGGATCCAGCATCATGAGAAGATGCGCGAGCGGCATGGGCGCGAGACCGGGCGCGAGTGCCTTGCCCGTTGACCCGCCGCCCGCACGGTCGGCGGCTTCGAGCACGAGGACGCGCTTGCCCGCCTTCGCAAGTCTCGCGGCGCAGGCAAGACCGTTCGTGCCGCCGCCGATGATGATGGTGTCATACGACGGCATAGGCTTGCCTCATCTCTGTCGGGGTGCGCGCATCGCGAAGGATTTCGGCCGCGGCGTTTCGGCCGGGTGCGCCCATCACGCCGCCTCCGGGATGGGCGGAGGAGCCACAAAGCCAGAGGTCGCGGATCGGCGTCTTGTACTGGGCGTAACCGGGCACCGGGCGGTTGAAGAGCAGTTGGTCGAAGGTCAATTCACCCTGGAAGATGTTGCCATCGGTCAGGCCGACCTCGGCCTCGAGTTCCCGCGGCGTACGGATTTCGGCATGCAGAATGCGGTCTTTGAAGCCCGGCGAATACTCTGCGATCTGGTCGATTACGGTCTGCCCGAAAGCGTCGCGGTCAGCGTCGGTCCAGTCGCGCCCCTCAATCTTCGGCGGTGCGTACTGGATGAAACAGGACATGAAATGCTTGCCCGGCGGCGCCATCGTCGGGTCGATCATCGTCGGGATCATCGTGTCCTGGAACGGATCGCGGCTGAAGCGCCCTGCCTTCCAATCGTCATAGGCACGCTCCATCCGCTCGACACTGTCGGTGAAGTGCAGATCGCCCTTCAGCATCGGCGCGCCTTCGGGAAGGGCCGGGAAATGCGGCGCGGCATCGAGGGCGATGTTGAGCTTGCCGGAGGAGCCGCGGCTCTTGAAGGTTTCGACCCGCTTGACGAAGGCTGTTGGTAACTCGTCCTTATCGACATGCTTGAGGAACGTCCGCTTCACGTCCATGTTGGACAGCACGCGTCGTGCGGCGATTTCCTCGCCTCCTTCCAGTCGCAGACCGGTCGCACGGCCATTTGTCACGAGAACCTTATCGACACCCTGGCCGGTCCGCACCTCGCCGCCCGCCGCGCGCAAGGAAACAGTCAGGGCCTGCGTGATCGCTCCCATGCCGCCGCGCGCAAATCCCCAGGCGCCGACGTTTCCATCCACGTCACCCATGTAGTGGTGCAGGAGCACATAGGCCGATCCCGGTGACATCGGGCCAAGCGCCGTACCGATGATTGCCGAGACGGCAAGGTAGGCCTTGATCACCGGGCTTTCGAAATACTCGTCGAGATAGTCCGATATCGACATGGTCCAGAACCGGACCATGTCGCAGATCTGAGCCTCTGACATCTCGCCTACCTTGCGGCCGAGCCACGCCAGTTCGGCGATATCGCGCGGGCGGAACGTCGCCGGATCGGGCGGTGTGCGCATCAGAAGCGGTCGGATGAAGCGGCAATGCCGCATGACGTCGCGCGAATAGCGGTCGTAGGCCTCGGCGTCGCGCGGCGAGAACCGCGCGAGTTCGCGGCGGTTGGCGTCGTGATCGCGGAATGTCGCAAGATAGCCCCCGTCGCGGGTAAAGACCGCCCCTCCCTCGTATGGCACGACCTGCAGGCCGTATCTTGGAAGTTCGAGGTCCCTCATGATCTCGGGCCGGAAGAGCGAGCAGACGTAGGAGCAGTTGGAATAGGTGAAGCCCGGATGCAGCTCGCGCGATACCGCTGCGCCGCCGATCCAGTCGTTCTTTTCGACGACGACGACCTTCAGGCCGGCGCGGGCGAGATAGCAGGCTGCCACCAGCCCGTTATGCCCCGCCCCGATGATCGCAGCATCGTAGATCATGCGCGCTTCTCTGCCTCGACCTGCTCGAGCGTCAGGTCGACCGCGGCTTCAAAAGCCACGAGTGTATCCTCGAGGCAGGACGCATCATGCGCTTCGCACATGAACCACGGCTCGCGACTGTCGGGTTCGCAGATAATCCCAAGATCATGCAGGTGGTAGGCCATCTGGTCGTAGAACGTGTAGTCCGACGTCTTCCAGTCACGATAGTTGTCCGGTGCCGTCTCGGCGAAGAAGAGGCCGAACATCGAGTTGTGCCCCGCATACGAATGCACAATGCCGCGCCGGTTCAGGATACGTGACATGCCGGCCTTCAGATCCGCGCCGTATTTCGCGAGGGTCTCCAAAGCCGGGGTTTCGTCAAGGATGCGCAGGCATTCCTCGGCAGCCGCGAGGCTGACCGAATGGGCGGTATAGGTACCGCCATGCGCAGCGCCGCCGTAACGGAAGGTGCGCATGACCTCCTCGCGTCCGGCGACCACGGCGATAGGATAGCCATTGGCCATGGCCTTCGCGAAGGTGCAGATATCCGGTGTCACGCCAAGAAGCGACTGCACACCGCCGCGGGCGACCCGGAAGCCGGTCTTGACCTCGTCGATGATAAGCAGAACGCCGTACTGATCGCAGAGCCGCCGGGCCAGTTGGACGTATTCAACCGACGCCGAGATGCCGCAGCAATTTCCCTGGATCGGCTCGATCAGCATGGCGGCCATCGTATCACCGTAGCGTTTGAACGTATCTTCAAGGCGCTGCAGGTCGTTCATCGGTACGAGATGGGCAAGCGTCTTCAGCTCCTGCGGAATGCCCTTCGAATAGGCCACGACTTCCGGATCGCCGCCGCCCCTCCGGCTCCATTCCTCGACATTTGCCATCCACATCGCGGCATCGAAAAGCCCATGATAACCGCCCTCGATCAGAAGATAACTGTCGCGACCGGTATGGGCGCGGGCAAGGCGCAGCGCCGCCATGACCGCCTCGGTGCCGGAATTGGAGTAGCGTACAAGATCGACGCCCGGCACCATCTTCGCGATGCGCTCGGCCACGGCAAACTCGCGCTCGGTCGAAAGCGCAAAGACGCCGCCGACCTCCATGCCGCGGCGCGCCGCCGCGTCGACCCGGTCGTCCGCATATCCAAGGACCGCCGGGCCGTAGCCTAGCCGGTAGTCCACATATCCGTTGCCATCGATGTCCCAGAACCGCCCGCCCTTGCCGTGATCGACATAGATCGTTCGGTCGTCGCCCCAGTAACGGAACGTCGAAGCGACACCGAGCGGCAGACGCTTCAGGGCCTTTTGGAACTGTGCATTGGATTTCTCGATCGAGCGTCTGGGTGCCGCGCGCATGACACGTTTTCCTTGTTTGAAAGGCGAAGGTGTAAACGCATCCGGGCGTACGCACTTCGCTGTCGAGGACATTTCACACGGATTTTGACTGGACTGTCAATCAGAATCTGACTGACAGTCCAGTCAAAATGTGTTTTGCTTGCATGAGGGAATGATTTGCCTATGTCATTCGACACGCGAGACGACACAACCGGAGCGGGACGGATGAACGATACCGACGACAGAACGACGGAACGGCGTCCGCCCCGAAAGCTCAGTCGCGAGGCGCGGCGCGAACAGCTCATCGAGGCGACGATCGAGATCATCGCCCGACGCGGATACGCGCGGACCACGCTTACAGATGTCGCCCGCCACGCCGGGTTGTCGCACGGACTGGTCAACTTCCATTTTGAGACGAAGGAGAAACTGCTGGGGGAGACGCTGTTCTACCTCGCGGAGGAGTACCGGCGAAACTGGTCGACTGCGATCGATGCTGCCGGGCCCGAACCTGCATCACGCCTTGACGCGATGCTTCGGGCTGATTTCAACCCCGAGATTTGCACACCGTCACGGCTCGCGGCCTGGTGCGCCTTCTGGGGCGAGGCGCAGAGCCGTCCGCTTTATCAAGAGCAGTGCGGATCGAACGACCGGGCGTACAACCGCGCGCTTGAAGAGATCTGCGGCGACCTCCTTACCGAAACCGGCCAGACCGGTGATCCGGAGCGCATAGCCCGCGTGCTGAGGGTAACTACCGAAGGCGTCTGGCTCGACCTGATGACGATGAGCGACCCCTACAGCAAGGAAGAGGCGATGCGCACAGTGTTCACCTGCGCCACTGCGTTCTTTCCCGGGGCTTTTACGCCTCTCGGTGCCGTAAAGACAGGCGCGCCAGAATGATCGGCTGTCCGTGCGCGCGGCTCACCGATCCGACTTCCCGTAGACCTCTCCGCATCATGGTTGTCTGACTATCATATTGCGGAATATTTCGTTCTTCCGAGACCTGCAGGAGGCTGAGCGGACGAACCGCCAATGTGCGGCCGACTGAACATGTGCTTGCGGCCTTTGAATTTGTTCTTCAGACTGATCTGAATTGGGGGGTGGTCCGGCCCAAAGGCTGACCGCGTTGGGGGAAACGCAATCAGCCTTGACGGCATCTCCGGGAAATAGCGGCAGCATGTGTCCAGCTCCTCAAAGCAACAATCGCCCGCGCGGCTTCATCATCCCGATCGGAGGTGGCGAGGACCGTGTTAAGGAACGTCATATCCACCGCCGCTTCGTCGAACTGTCTGGCGGTAAGGACGCCGATATCGTCGTTATACCGACCGCGTCAGAGCTTCAGACGACAGGACCGGATTACAATCGGATCTTCCGCGATCTCGGCGCCTCGGCGGTGGATTTCCTGCCGATCAGCCGCCGCGCCGATTGCGACAATCCCCGCTATCTCGACATGCTCGACCAAGCGACCGGCATCTTCCTGACCGGCGGCAACCAGTTGCGACTGTCAACGATCCTGGGCGGCACCGGCATTGCCCAGAAGATTCGCCGCCGCAATGCAGCCGGCGTCGCGGTGGCCGGCACTTCGGCCGGGGCGTCGATCATGTCCGAACACATGATCGCGGGCGGTGACAGCAATTCTTCGCCCGTTGAAGGCGCCGTTAGTCTTGCGCCGGGCATCGGCCTGACCAACGCTGTCATCATCGACCAGCATTTTACTGAACGGAACCGGCTTGGGCGGCTTCTGACCGCATCCTCCTACAACCCCTTCCTGATCGGCCTCGGCATAGACGAGGACACCGCCGCCTTTATCGGGCCTGATGGTGTTTTCGAAGTGGTTGGCTCGGGCACGGTGACGGTGGTCGATGCGTCGGGCCTTACGCATTCCTCGATGTGGGAAGCCTCGCCCGGGCAGGCTTTGACGCTGCTCGGTCTGAAGGTACACGTCATGGGCGAAGGTTGCCGCTACGACCTTGTCGGTCGGCATGCCTATGCCCCGGATGAACACGCCGCATTCTGCACATTGCCCAACGAAAAGGTCACGACGAACTGACCGCACGCCGCAAGGGAGGAACTCCGCAATGAAGATCGTTTCCACGAACGTGTTTGTCGGTCCGAACGTGTGGGCGGGATTTCCCGTCATCCGTTATGTGGTGGACCTCGGTATTCTGGAGGATTGGCCGTCGGTGAAGATCGGCGAGGACTGGATCAACGCGCTTGTGGATGCGCTTCCCGGGCTGCGTGAGCACGGTTGCTCGTATCGCGAACCGGGTGGGTTCGTCCGCCGTCTGAGGGAAGGCGAAGGCACCTGGCTGGGCCACATCGCCGAACATGTGGCGTTGGAGATTCAGGGCGTTGCCGGGTCCGAAGTCACGTTCGGCCGCACACGTTCGACGGGCGTGCCGGGCCAGTACAACCTCGTCTACCAATACCATCAGCGCGATGTCGGGCTGGAAGCCGGGCAACTGGCGATCCGGCTTCTGATGCACCTTCTGCCCGATCATCTGAAGACGCAGGTCGACTACGAGTTCGATCCAGCATTCGACTTCCCCGACGAGTTGAAAAGCTTCGTGCTGATGGCGCAGCGCAAGGAGTTCGGCCCCTCGACCGGATCGCTGGTTAAGGCGGCCGAAGACCGCGACATCCCGTGGATCCGGCTCAACGACAACTCGCTGGTGCAGTTCGGGCACGGCAAGTTCCAGCAACGCATTCAGGCGACGATCACGAGCGAGACCAAGCACATCGCGGTGGAGATTTCCTGCGACAAGGAAGACACTCACAACATGCTGAGCGACCTCGGCTTGCCGGTGCCGCAGCAACGTCTGGTCTATTCGCCGACGCAGGCCGTCCGCGCGGCCAACCGGATCGGATTTCCCGTCGTCGTGAAGCCGCTCGACGGCAATCACGGGCGCGGCGTGTCAATCAATCTCACCGAGGAAGCGCAGGTCGAAACCGCCTTCCACGAGGCCAAGGCGCATTCCAAAAGCCGCGGCATCCTCGTCGAAAGTTTCGTCACAGGCATGGATCACCGGATGCTTGTGGTGAACGGCGAACTGGTCGCGGTGGCCAAGCGCGTGCCCGGCCATGTCGTTGGCGATGGCAAGCACACCATTGCTGAACTGATCGAGATCGTGAATTCCGATCCGCGCCGGGGCATCGGGCATGAAAAGGTGCTGACTAATCTGGAACTCGACAATCAGGCCGAACGCCTCATGGCGGATGCTGGATATACCGCCGGAACCGTCCTGCCGGAGGGAGAGACCTTTTATCTCCGATCGACTGCCAACCTCTCGACCGGCGGCACGGCGATCGACATGACCGATGTCTGCCACCCGGACAACAAGGACATGGCGGAACGGACCATCAAGTCGGTGGGTCTCGATGTTGGCGGGGTCGATTTCCTCACGCCCGACATCACGAAAAGCTACAAGGATATCGGCGGTGCCATTGTCGAGGTCAACGCCGCGCCCGGCTTCCGGATGCATGTCGCGCCATCGGAAGGCAAGCCGCGCGACGTGGCGGGCAAGGTCATCGACATGCTTTTTCCGAAAGGACGGCAGGCGCGCATTCCGATCGGTGCGATCACCGGCACGAACGGCAAGACAACGACCAGCCGGATGCTCGCCCATATCATGAAGTCGTCCGGCAAGATCGTCGGCATGACCTCGACCGATGGCGTCTATGTCGACGGCAAGCTGACGGTAAAGGGCGACATGACCGGCCCCGCCTCGGCGCAAATGGTGCTTCGCGACCCCTCAGTCGATTTTGCCGTGATGGAAACGGCGCGGGGCGGGCTGGTCCGCTCTGGCCTCGGTTATCAGCGCTGTGATGTCTCGGCCTGTTTGAACGTCGCGGCTGATCATCTGGGGATGGGCGGTATTGATACGCTGGAACAGCTTGCCGTGGTGAAGCGTGTTGTCGTCGAGACCGCGACAGATACGGTCGTTCTCAACGCCGACGACCTTCATTGCCTGCGCATGGCCGATTTCTGCAAGGCCAAGCACATTTGCTACGTGACGACAAATTCCGACCACCCGCTGGTGAAGGAGCACATCCAGGCCGGGGGTCGTGCCGTGGTGCTGGAAAAGGCCATGAACGGCGACATGATCACGATCTATGCCAATGGGCTGCACCTGCCGGTCCTCTGGTCGCATCTCATTCCGGCGACGCTGGAAGGCAAGGCGCTCTACAACGTGCAGAACGCCATGTTCGCCTGCGCCATGGCCTATTCCTTCGGGCTCGACCTAGACAACATACGTCACGGGCTCAGGACCTTTGACACCTCGTTCTTCCAGGTGCCGGGACGCACGAACGTCTTCGACGAACATCCGTTCAAGGTCATCCTTGACTACGGTCATAACCCGGCGGCCATCTCGGCCATGGCGGGTCTGGCTGACCGGCTGGACGTCAAGGGTCGCAGGCTCGTCGTTTCTGCCATGCCTGGGGACAGGCGCGACGAGGATATCGTGGCCGCGGCACAAGCGCTTGCCGGGCACTTCGACCACTACTTCCTGAAACCGGACGATGACCGACGGGGACGCGGACCGATGGAAGTGCCGGAAATGATCCGCGACGAATTGCTGAAGCAGGGAGTCGAGGCGGAACGGATTACGCTTGTCGAGAGTGAGACGGAAGCGGTCGACATTGCGCTCAACGCGGCGCAGCCCGGCGATCTGCTCGTCGTTTTTGCTGACGAGCTGGCGCGGTCATGGAAGCAGATCATCTATTTCAAAAAGGACGAGCGCGAGGCCATCGTCACCGCCAAACCATCCCGCGTGGAACGTCCTGCCCCCCAGTTCGAGGAGCTGATGTCGGCCACGGATCAACTGATACGGGACGAACGCGGCGTGCGCCTTGCGCGGGTCGAGGGTGAGGAGTCGGACTGAGCGGGGCACGTCGTGGCGCTTTCTGACGCGTTGCAGAAGATGCTGGAGATACCGGTGCCGGACCATCCGGCGCTGGTTCTGGATGGCTGCCGCAGGCTGCTGGGGCCGAACCTTTACGGACCAGAGCCGGGCGCGGTTGGCGACGGTCTGGCGACCGGAGTCGATCCGAATGTGATGCTTCACATCTGGGTCGGTCACAGCCGTGACCTGCTCGACCGGCTTGGCTGGGTGTCGACGCCGATCCGCACGCGACCCTTTCACGGGGGCGCCAGTCTCTTCTTTCCCGCCGCGGTGGATCAGCTGTTTACCGCCGCCTTTCTTGTCGAAGCCGCTTGGTATTACACCGCAACCGAACTCCTTGGCCTTGCAGCCATACCGCGCGACCGGATGGTCGCGGACCTCGGCCGCATCGCCGAAGCGGAGGCCAACCCCACGCTCGTCGCCCTTGTGGCAGAGGCCGCGCGGCGCGGGATCGACCGGCTTCTTGACGACGATGCGTTGACGCTCGGCCACGGCGCGGGGTCAGAGACCTGGACAACAACCGATCTTCCGCGCCCACCGGACTGGTCGCGGCTCCACGACATTCCCCTCGCGCTCGTGACCGGCACCAATGGCAAGACCACGACGACGCGACTGATCGCCGCGATGGCCCGGGCCGCAGGTCATGTGGCCGGTCTTTCCTCCACCGAATTCGTGCGGGTGGGCGACGATATACTCGACCGCGGGGACTATTCCGGCCCGGCAGGGGCGCGGCTTCTTTTGCGGGACAAGCGGCTAGGGATCGGCATTCTTGAGGTCGCGCGCGGCGGCATTCTGCGTCGTGGCGTGCCGGTCACGCGGGCGCGGGCCGCTGTCGTGACGAATGTGGCAGCCGACCATCTTGGCCAATATGGGATCAATACCGTCGCGGAACTGGCCCGCGTGAAACTCGCGGTGCATCGGGCCCTTGCGCCCGATGGTATCCTGATCCTGAATGCGGATGATCCGAATGTGGTTGCGGCGGCCCGGGAAGCGGACGCCCCAAAAGCGTGGTTCTCGCTCAGTGCCGCCAATCATGAGATCCGCGCCGCCCGTTCGCGCCGCGATCCCTGTGCATGGCTGGATAATGGCCGGATCATCGTTTCGGATGGGCAATCCGACACACCTCTGATCGCGGTGATCGACGTGCCGCTCACGCTCGCCGGCGCCGCACGATACAATGTCGAGAACGTGCTCGGCGCCGCACTTTCCGCAAGGGCGCTTGGTATTCCCGATGCCGCGATTCATGCGGCGCTATCGAGCTTCCGCAGCGACCCGACCGACAATCCGGGCCGCGCGAATGAATTCAACGTGCGCGGCGCCCGCGTCTTCGTCGACTTCGCGCATAACCCGCATTCCATCGCCGCGGTGACGGGCGCTCTGGCCGCAATCCCCGCGCACCGGCGGTTCATCCTTCTGACCCATGCTGGCGACCGTTCGGACGAAGACATCCGCGCCCTGACGCGCGGCGCCTTTCGCCTGCGGCCCGATACCGTCGTCGCTGCGGAAAACCCGAAATACCTGCGTGGCCGTCAACCCGGTGAAATCCCCGCCCTTATCCGCCAGCAATGCCTCGACCTCGGCTTGCCGGATGAACAGGTCATACTGGCGGACAGTCCGTTACACGGTGCTCGTCTGATCGTGGAAAGACTGGTACCAAGCGACGTCGCTCTGCTTCTGGTCCATGACGAGCGGTCGGAAATCTTTGCCCTTCTGGATCGCCAGGCCTGAACGCTATTTTTCCAGCCTAAGTCGCAGTTCCCGCAATATCGGCAGGACGGCGCGCACCCGATCTGCACCGATCGCCTTGACCACTTCACTCACGACCGGCGTGATCGAAGCGAGCGCGGCATCGCGGGCGCTGCGCCCGGCGGGGCTGATCGACACGAACTTGCGCCGCGCATCGTCCCAGTCGGGGCGGACATGCACGTGGCCGGCCCATTCCAGCTTGGCCAAGGTATTGGTCATCGCCCCCCGGGTGACGTGAAAGGTTTCGGCAAGCTGGGCGGGCGAGCGTTCGGCATTTGTGTGGGCGAGGTGATTGAGAACCGAAAAGTGGCTGATCTCCATCCCCTTCGGCAATGCACGGCTGATCAGGCTGCGGGCAAGCTGATCGGCCATGAAGACCTCGGAAAAGAGCGCGACGGCAAGGGGGTCGTTGTGTTCCGCCATCTCACGGACCTCTGAAGTCGCGGTCGTGGGTCAATGACGGGACCCTGTGCCGCGCGTGGGCAACGGCCTCCGGGTCAAGATCGACATAGGTGATCCCGGTTTCCGTACCGCCATCGCCCAGAACCTCGCCCCAGGGCGACACGGCAAGCGAATGGCCATAGGTGCGGCGCGGGCGGCCGTTATGGGCGGCATGGGTGCCGGTCTGCGCAGGCGCCAGCACATAGGCGCCACATTCGATGGCGCGGGCGCGCAGCAGGGGTTCCCAATGCGCCGCCCCTGTCGTGTCGTTGAACGCGGCGGGGACCGTCAGGATCGTCGCGCCCGCCTTCGCCAGACGACGGTAGAGATGCGGAAACCGCAGATCATAGCAGATCGTCAGCCCGATGCGGCCAAAGGGCGTTTCGGCCATCACCGCCTCTTCCCCTGGCCGGTAGCCTGCCGATTCACGGTATTGCTCGGTCTCGGATACGTTCACGTCGAACATGTGGATCTTGTCGTAGCGCGCGACAATCGTGCCGTCCGGACCGATCAGGAAGGACCGGTTGGCAAAGCGCCCATCCGCATCGCGGGTCAGAAGCGCAAGCGACCCGATCAGGATCCAGACGTTAAGGCGTTCTGCCTCGGCGCGCAGGGCGGCGAGCGTTCGATCGTCCTCTTCATGTTTCAGCACAGCGTTCTGATGGACGCGGTCGGAGGACAGGCAATTCGTCACTTCGGGCGTCATAATGAATCCGGCGCCCCGCGTCGCCGCCTCCCGCACCAGCGACAGCGTCACCGGCAGGTTTTCTGCCGGGTCGTCCGTCACGGACAACTGAAGAAGCGCGGTTTTCATCACTTAAGCCACCAGCATCGGATCGAGCTTGCCCGACCGTTCCAGCGCGTGCAATTCATCACTGCCGCCGACATGTTTGCCGCCGATGAAGATCTGCGGCACGGTGTGGCGGCCATTGGCGCGGCGCATCATTTCCTGCCGCAATTCGGCATTGCCCGAGACATCAGTATCCTCATAGGAAACCCCCTTGCGCTCAAGCAGCCGCTTGGCGGCAATGCAATATGGGCACCATGGGGTGCTGTAGATCTCGACGCGTTGCATGGTTACCCTGATCTCGAAGTTGAGGCGACTATAGGGATTTAGGCGTCCTTCGCAACGCGCGCCAGCACCAGTGTCGAAACCGTGTCAGCGCCGGCGGCCAGACAGGCATCGGCAGCGGCGGCGAGCGTGGCGCCGGAGGTCATCACATCGTCGACCAGAAGCACATCGCGGCCCGCGACCCTGCCGGCGCGGCGCGGATGGACCCGGATCGCGCCCGCGACATTGGCGAAACGCGCGTCGCGGTTGCGTCCGTCCTGCGAAGCGGTCTTACGGCTGCGCAGCAGAAGGTCCGGGCAGTGATCGAGCCCCACCGCGATGGCGAATGCGCGGGACAGGAGCGCCGACTGGTTATAACGGCGGCGGAACAGGCGTGTCCAATGCAAGGGTACGGGCACGACCAGCATGTCCGGTTTCAGAATCGGTGCTGCCGTCCGCAGCAGCCAATCGGTCGCGGGCCGAATGAGGTCCAGCCGGTCGCCGTGCTTCAATGCCAGCACCAACTTGCGACCATTGTCCTTGTAAAGCAGGGCCGCCCGTCCTCTGCTCCATGGCCGGGCGAGGGTCAGACAATCGTCGCAGAATTCCGGCCTGCCCTCGTCCTCGCCCGGCAAAGGCGTGCCACAACGTTCGCAGACCAGGCCGCCGATGAATGGCGTGTCGCGCCAGCAGGGACCGCATAGACCGAAATCTCCGGTGGCAGGTTCACCGCAATTGATGCATTGGGCGGGAAAGAGCGTTCCCAGCACGCTTTGCATTCCCCTTCGAAGCATCCTAGTTTCGCCGATCATGACGCATCCGCCCAAACTCACCGACCGCGCGGCGCTCAACCGCAACCGTGCCCGTGCTCTGAAACAGGGCGCGGAACTGTTCCTGCACGAGGACTGCGCGGCCGAGATCGAGGAGAGACTGAGCGAGGTTAACAAACGGTTTACGACACCGGCCATCGTGACCGGATTTCCCGGCCCGTGGTCCGAGGTTCTGCCCGGCGCACGGATCGTCGAGGATGCCGAAACGCTGGCGCTCGACCCGGGGACGCATGACCTGATCGTGCATGGGCTGGCTTTGCATTGGGCCAACGATCCCGTGGGTCAACTGGTGCAGTGCCGCCGTGCTCTGAAACCTGACGGGCTGTTTCTGTGCGCGTTGTTCGGGGGCCAGACCCTTGCGGAATTGCGCACCTGCCTCGCCGAAGCAGAAAGCCAATTGACCGGTGGCCTGTCGCCGCGCGTCCTGCCAATGGGGGAGATCCGTGATCTTGGCGCGCTTCTGCAACGTGCGGGCTTTGCCTTGCCAGTTGCGGACTCTGCCAAGAGGACAGTGACATACGCTACGGCCTTCCACCTGATCGCCGATCTGCGCGCGATGGGAGAGGGCAACGCCCTGCACTCACGCAGCCGCCGCGCCACGCCGCGCGCGCTGTTCCCCGAAGCTGCACGCATCTATGCCGAAAGCTATCCCGCGCC
>JAUIDM010000381.1 GCA_030428915.1 Alphaproteobacteria bacterium
ATCGAGTTCGACGCTGACCAAGAGCACCGCCTTGCCTGCGTCGCGCAGCTCGACAATGCGCTTGTGGATGAATTCGATGGCGCCGATATCGACGCCGCGGGTGGGTTGGCCGACCAGAAGCAGGTCGGGATTACGCTCAATCTCGCGCGCGAGGATGATCTTTTGCTGGTTGCCGCCCGAAAAGCTTTTGGCCGACAGCGTGGGGATCGGCGGGCGGACGTCGAACCGTTCCATCTTGCCTTTGGTGTCCTCAAGGATGGCGTCGTTGTCCATCAGCCAGCGGTTCTTCTGGTAGGCCGGGTCATGGTGGTAGCCGAAGGCGGTGTTTTCCCAGGCTGTGAAGTCCATGATCATGCCCAGATGCTGGCGGTCCTCCGGCACGTGGGCGATGCCGCGTGCGCGGCGCGACTGACCGTCGGAATGCTGGCCGGTCAGGTCGATCTGATCGCCGTTCAGCCTTATCGTGCCGGTGCCATGGGCGATCCCGCCCAGCACCGCCAGAAGCTCCGACTGGCCGTTGCCAGCTACGCCTGCGATGCCAAGGATTTCGCCAGCGCGGATCTGGAAGGAGATACCCTTCAGGCGCTCCACCTTGTCCTCATCTACCACGCGCAGGTTTTCGACTTCCAGCACGGTCTTACCGGGCCTTGCGGGTCCTTTGGGCACGTTCAACAACACCTTGCGCCCGACCATCAGTTCGGCCAATTCCTCGGGGCTTGTCCCGGCGGTCTTTACGGTCGCGGTCATCTCGCCCCGCCGCATCACGCTGACCGTGTCGGTGATCTCCATTATCTCGCGCAGCTTGTGGGTGATCAGGATGATCGTCTTGCCCTGTTCCTTGAGGTTTTTCAGGATGCGGAACAGGTGGTCGGCTTCGGCGGGCGTCAGCACGCCGGTTGGTTCATCGAGGATCAGGATATCGGCGTGCCGATAAAGCGCCTTGAGAATTTCGACCCGCTGCTGATGGCCGACCGACAGTTCCTCGATCGTTTCGTCGGGATCGACGTTCAACTCGTATTCTTCGGCGAGCCGCTTGAGTTCCTTGCGGGCCTTGGCGAGCGAGGGACGCAGAAGCGCGCCGTCCTCGGCGCCTAGGATGACGTTTTCCAGAACGGAGAAATTCTGCACCAGCTTGAAATGCTGGAAGACCATGCCGATCCCGGCGCGGATCGCTGCCTGGCTGTCGGGGATGATGGTGGGGGTGCCGTTGATCAGGATCTCGCCTGAATCGGCTTTGTAGAAGCCGTAGAGGATCGACATCAGCGTCGATTTGCCAGCGCCGTTTTCGCCGATGATGCCGTGGATCGTGCCCTTGGCGACGCGGATCGAGATATCCTTGTTAGCCTGAACGGACCCGAATGCCTTGGATATCCCCCTAAGCTCAATCGCGGGAGGATGATCCTGAAGGGCGGCAGTTTCCTGCCGCCCCGCCGTTTCGCCCGTGGCGGCCATTCAGAAGGTCAGCGCCGGGCAGGTTTCGTCAGTCATGTAGTCGTGGACGGCGATTTCGCCCGCCTGAATCTTGGCCTTGGCCTCATCTACGGCGGCCTTCATCTCGTCCGAGACGAGCGGGGCGTTGTTTTCGTCCAGCGCATAGTCGACGCCGCCCGCCTTGAGGTCCATCACAGCGATGCCGGGTTCGATGTCGGTTCCGGACGTGAAGGCGTCATAGACCGCATTGTCGACCCGCTTCAGCATCGAGGTCAGGACCTGACCCGGGTGCAGATAGTTCTGGTTCGAGTCGACGCCGATCGACAGGATACCCTCATCGGCGGCGGCCTGAAGTACGCCAAGGCCCGTGCCACCGGCGGCGGCATAGATGACGTCGGCGCCCTGCGATTTCTGCGCCTTAGCGATCTCGCCGCCCTTGACCGGGTCGTTCCAGGCGGCGGGGGTGGAGCCTGTCATGTTCGAGATGACGGTCGCGTCGGGATTCACCGCCTTCACGCCCTGAGCGTAGCCGCAGGCGAATTTGCGGATCAGCGGGATGTCCATGCCGCCGACAAAGCCAACAGTGCCGGATTGAGAGGCCATCGCCGCCATCATGCCGACGAGGTAGGAGCCCTGTTCCTCGGTAAACACGACCGATTTTACGTTCGGCTGGTCGACCACCATGTCGATGATCGCGAACTTGGTGTCGGGGAAGTCGGGGGCGACGGTGTTCAGGACGTCACCGAAGGCGAAACCGGTCATGACAACGGGGTTCGCACCCGACTCGGCCAGACGGCGCAGCGCCTGTTCGCGCTGTGCCTCGGACTGCATTTCCAGTTCCTTGTAGGTGCCGCCTGTCTCTGCCTTCCAACGCTCGGCGCCGTTATAGGCGGCTTCGTTGAACGATTTGTCGAACTTGCCGCCGAGGTCATAGATTATCGCGGGATCGGCGGCTGCCATGCCGGCCGAAAGCGCGAGCGACGCGGCCGCGCCGAGGAATGTCTTCATGAGGGTCATGGATCGCTCCCAGTTTGGTTTTGCGTATCCGCATCCTGAAGGCCGCAATCGGCCTGTTGCGCGCGGATTGTTCCCGATTAGGGCGGATGCGCGGGGGGCGGTCAATAGCTATTTGGGGTGACGGCGGGTCCGTTTGACCTTCTGGTCAGAATTCTTCGGTTGCCGGGGGCAGGGCGCGGGCAAGGATGAGCGCATCGATGCGTTTTCCGTCAGGCGCCGTGTAGTAACCCGGCCTGCGGCCGGTCTGGATAAATCCCGTTTTTTCATAAAGTGCGCGTGCAGAATGATTGTCGGCCCCGACCTCAAGGAACGCCGTCGCGGCACCGCGGCTGCGCGCCTCGGAGATGAAGGTCGTCACAAGACTCGTGCCCAGCCCCTGCTTCCGGGCTTCCGCAGAAACGGCGATGGTCAGAAGTTCCGCCTCGTCGGCGATGACGCGGCCCATCAGGAAACCGCCCGGCTCGGCCAAAAGAAACGCACCGGGACTGTTGAGCAGAGCGGCGATTTCTCCGGCGTCCCATGGTCGCGGCGTGGTGAAGGCAGCGGCATGGATTGCGGCAAGTGCTGCCAGATCGGCACTCACGGGAGAATGACCGGCGGTGCCTCACGCGGCGGTGCTGCATCGGCGGGGCGGATGTAGAGAGGCGCGGGCCGTGTTGGTGCGTCGCGCCATCGGCGGCTGGCGATGCGGGCGACATGGATTGCGTGTCTTTCGGCCGGGATGTCGTCGAGCCCGAAGACCGGATCGTTGAGCGCGTTCCGATCGGCCTCGGGCAGAAGAGTGGGTTCCCCCGAATGAACGCCACGGTGCTGGGCATAGATCATTCCACGCGGAGCGGGGATCACGGCCCAATGCGGGTCTGCATGGTCAGGGGCCGTCGCCTCGAAACCAGATACGCCCACGGCCGGGATGCCGAGCGACATGGCCAGTCCGCGCGCAGCGGCCACCGAGATGCGGATGCCTGTGAAGTTGCCGGGGCCGGTGCCAACACCGATGGCCGTCAGATCGGACCAGTTCCGGTCCGCATCCGCCAGCAGTTCCTCCAGCATCGGCATCAGCCTTTCGGCCTGCCCGCGCCCCATCTCTTCGGCCCGTGCCGCAAGCACGGTGTCGCCGCAGAGCAAAGCGGCCGCGCAATGCGCGGCCGATGTGTCGAAGCTGAGGATCAGCGCCTCAGGCGGCAACGGGCCGCACCTCGACCACTTCGGGGATGTAGTGCCTGAGCAGGTTCTCGATCCCCATCTTGAGCGTGAGGGTCGAGGACGGGCAGCCGGCGCAG
>JAUIDM010000025.1 GCA_030428915.1 Alphaproteobacteria bacterium
TTACCCGACGCCAACTGGCAGATGCGCTCTATGGCGCGAACAGCGCGGTGTCCGACCGCACCGTCGACAGCCATTTCCGCAACCTTCGCCGCAAGCTGACCGATGCGGGCATCGCAGACCCGTTCGAAACCTTGCATGGAATCGGCATCAGGATGGGGCCATGCGGGAACGGATAAGCCGCAAGTGGCGTCCGCCGCTGCTGCTCGTACTTGGCGGGGCCCTGTCCGGCGTGCTGGTCTCTGGATTGGCCGGTCTTTTGGCGATGCCGGTTCTGGCGCCGCTCATGGGGCAGCGCCCCGCCGCCCTCCTCGTCCTTGCCGCAGTAGTTCTTGTGACGGCACTTCTCGCCTTCCTGCTCTGGCGGCTGATCCTCGGGCCCGTCACCGCGCTTGCCGAACGTGCGCACCGGCTGCGCGACGGAGATACGGACGCGCTCCAGCCGCTTCCCCACTACGGAACGCCCGAACTACGCGATCTGGGCGAAAGCGTGCTCGGCATGGCGTCCGCCCTGAAGAACCGCGCCACGACAATCCGCTCCTATACCGACCATGTGACCCATGAATTCAAGGCCCCACTGTCGGCGATACGCGGCGCGGCGGAATTGCTGGATGAAGCGGATCTGCCCACGGAAGACCGACGTCTCGTCACCGCGATCCGGACGTCTGCATTGCGGATGGAGGTACTGCTCACCGCGCTTCGCAGCATCGCCGCCGCGCGCGAGCCCGCCGCGGCGGGCGAAACAACGCTGGCAGACTTGTTGCCCCGGCTGCGGGCGGATCATGTCGGGCTTACATTCCAGACCGAGGGCGACGCTCTGGCCCTGCCGGTTCCCAGTCAGACCCTCGCTGCGGTATTGGGCCATCTCGCCGCCAATGCCGCACAGCATCAGGCAGGCACACTCCATCTGATTGTGACGACGACGGCAGCCTGCCCTATCCTCGACATCGGCGACGACGGAACGGGCATCGCCGAGGGCAACCGCGCCCGTATCTTCGAGCCGTTTTTTACAACACGACGCGAGGCCGACGGCACCGGCATGGGCCTTGCCATCGCCGAAAGCCTGCTCTCCGCACACGGTGCAAGCATAGAGCTTACCGACCGCCAGACCGGCGCCTGGTTCCGCATCGTATTTTGAGGAAATGGTGGGTCGTGAGAGGCTCGAACTCCCGACATCTTCGGTGTAAACGAAGCGCTCTACCAACTGAGCTAACGACCCGTTCCGCGCCTGCATTTAGCGGCTACCGGCGGGCGGAGCAAGCCCCCGGTTACTGCAGCCGGGTCTGGATGCCATCCTTAAGGTGATAGATCACGCCCTGCCCGCCCGGCAGACCCGCGATCCCGTCCAGATCGAGACCAAGCACCGCGCCGCGCAGGAAAAGCGAAACCATGCCGTGGGCGACGATCACCGCCGGTCCGGTCAGATCGGTCAGAAAGGAACGAAGGCGGCCGTCGAAGGCGACAAACCCGTCGCCACCCGGCGCGCGGTCCTGCCAAAGAAAGGGATGATCGTCACGAAAGACGCCGGGGCTTTCGGCCTCAATCTCGGTATGGGTCAGACCGTCCCACGCGCCAAGACTGATTTCCCGCAAACGGTCGTCGACCGTCGGCACAACCCCAAGCGGTGCCAGTGCGATATCGGCCGTCTGCCGCGCCCTGCCCTGCGGGCTCACATGAAAGGCATGGCTGTCAGCCCCAATTCCGGCTCGCAGCAGAATGTCGGCCTGCCGCGCGGCCTGTTCACGCCCCAGAGCCGTCAGGGGCGAATCGAGCGCACCCTGCATCCGGCCCGCCGCGTTCCACTCGGTCTGGCCGTGGCGCAGGATATAGAGTTCGGGATGGGACGACATCGGGTCACCTCTTTGCGGTCCTGCCCTAGCGCCGGAACTGCCCGCCGTCGACCCCTTCAGGGCCTCACCGCCCCCCTCAGCCCGATCCCGACGAGGCCCGCATTGATCAGCAGATAGGGTGAGGTTCCCCCGAAGACAGTGCTGAGCGAGCGGGTCCAGTCGCCGAGATGGTGTACCGGCTCAAAGGCGATGAAAAGCCCGACCCCCAGCGGCAGTACCGAGGCGAGCCATGTCACCGAAAAGGGTTTGAAATACTTACATTCTATTGGCACGACAGCGCGCTCCCGGCGGTTCCGACACTTGGCCGATCTGAGCGCGGAGACTTTGAGACGCCGTTAAACGGGCGAGCGGAGGAAGTGCCGGAAGACGATGGTGGGTGATGAGGGATTTGAACCCCCGACATCTTCGATGTGAACGAAGCGCTCTACCACTGAGCTAATCACCCGATCGGCGGGGTACCTAGCCGCATTCCGTCGCCCGTGCAAGAGGCGAACGGCGATATGGATGCAGTGTTGCGGTGGTCAGTCTTCCCCTGTTTCGTCGCCAATCCCAACAGTTTCAGGCTTGCCGTCCTGCCGCCTCAGTCGGATCACCAGCATCTCTGCCGAACCAAGGTCCTTCTGCCGGTTGACCTTGGCCTTGCCAAGTGGCGGCAGGACGAGGTCATCGCCGGATGACAGCGCATCGCCCAGCAGTTTCAGCGTCGCTTCGACGATGGGCTTGACGTCCTTTTTCTTGGCGCCTGTCGCCTCTACCACACGCTCTAAGAGGTCTTTCTTGCGCAGCGCCCCGCCAGGTTCTTTGGCCGTCAACGTCTCGCTCTGTGCGTTCGCATCGGAAACAATCTTGGGCGCATTGATTTTTCCGCGCTTCGGCGCAGTTGTCTCAGACGCGACCATGTCGAGCTTCACGGTCGACTTCGTGGCACGCGCTGTCGCGGCGGCTGTCTTGCCTGTGCGGGCCGGGCTGCCAGTTTTCTGCACAGCCGCCTTCGGTTTCGTTGCCATGTTCCACCCTTATCCATGCCATCGCTGCACCATAGCGCGGGGTGGGCACGTGCGCCAAGTGCGCAATACGTTCCATGTCCAGTTCCCGTCCCTTCGCCGAACTGCTTCAAATATTTGTTTCTAAGGATGAAACACTATTGTTCGACTCTCGTCCCGGGAGCAGCATCTCCGCGCGCGCATCAGGGTGTGGCGCGCTTTGGGTGAGGGAAATCAAAAATGCTGAAGGCCATCGGATGTGCTGCTTTGACAGTGACGATTGTTGCATTGAATTTCGCCGTTCCAACCTATGCTGGAGAGCGCGACGACGGTGCGCAGTCCGCAGCCGAAACAAACGACGTACCGGAACGCGAACGCAAAGCCCGCGAGTGGCGGTCGCTTCCAGAAGGCGAACGTATCGCACGTGAAAAGCGGTCGCTCGGTAAAAAGCAGCGGGGTGAATGGCGATCATTGCCCCGGAAAGAACGGGTTGCACGCGAATGGCGGTCCCTGCCGGAGGGCGAGCGTATCGCCCGAGAACAGGCTGGGCGGAGACCGGAAATCCTGGACTGACCGAAGCCAACGCCCCTCGGGCGCCGCGTGAAATCGGAACGGGCGCGGCCATCGTCGCGCCCGTCCAATGTTGATCCTTAATGCGGACTCAATGCGCTGTGGCGCTTGTGCTTCCACCCTTTTCGGCCATGGCGGCCTTGGCGGCGGCTTCCTCTGCCTCGGCATCCCAGACGATGGGTTCCGGCATCCGGACCAGAGCGTGTTTCAGCACCTCGCGCACATGGGCCACGGGGATGATCTCCAGCCCCTCTTTCACATTGTCCGGAATCTCCGGCAGATCCTTGGCGTTTTCTTCGGGGATCAACACGGTTTTCACCCCGCCCCTCAGCGCCGCGAGAAGCTTTTCCTTCAACCCGCCAATCGCCAGAACATTGCCGCGCAGGGTCACCTCGCCCGTCATGGCAATATCCTTGCGCACCGGAATCTGGGTCAGCACCGAAACGATCGAGGTCACCATGCCGACACCGGCCGATGGACCGTCCTTGGGCGTGGCGCCTTCCGGGACGTGGACGTGAATGTCGATCTTCTCGAATACCGGCGGCTTGATGCCAAGTTCAGGGCTGATCGCGCGGACAAAGGAGGACGCCGCGTCGATCGATTCCTTCATCACATCGCCGAGCTTGCCAGTGGTCTTCATCCGCCCCTTGCCTGGCAGTTTCAACGCTTCGATTGACAAGAGATCACCGCCGACCGAAGTCCATGCGAGTCCTGTGACCACACCGATCTGGTCTTCTTTCTCGGCAAGGCCATAACGGAACTTCTTCACGCCCAGGAAATCCTCCAGGTTCGCCTTCGTGACTTCGACAGTCTCGGTATCCTTTCTGACGATCTTGGTCAGTGCCTTCCGGGCGATCTTGGCGATCTCGCGCTCGAGGTTCCGCACACCCGCTTCGCGGGTATAGGTGCGGATCATCTCCTGCAAGGCCTCGTCCTTCAGGGCAAATTCCTTCTTCCGCAGTCCATGGTTCTTGATCTGCTTCGGGATCAGGTGCTGCTTGGCGATCTCGCGCTTTTCGTCCTCGGTGTAGCCAGCAAGCGAAATGATCTCCATCCGGTCCAGAAGCGGGCCCGGCATGTTGTAGGAGTTCGCCGTGGTCAGGAACATCACGTTCGACAGGTCGTATTCGACCTCAAGATAGTGGTCCATGAACGTGTTGTTCTGTTCCGGATCAAGCACTTCCAGCATGGCGCTGGCCGGATCGCCGCGGAAATCCTGCCCCATCTTGTCGATCTCATCGAGCAGGATGAGGGGATTGGTCGTCTTGGCCTTCTTCAGCGCCTGGATGATCTTGCCGGGCATGGAGCCGATATAGGTCCGGCGGTGGCCGCGGATTTCGCTTTCATCGCGCACGCCGCCGAGCGAGATGCGGATGAACTCGCGCCCGGTCGCCTTGGCGACGGATTTGCCGAGGCTGGTCTTGCCGACGCCCGGAGGGCCGACGAGGCAGAGGATCGGGCCCTTCATCTTCGCCGAACGCTGCTGTACGGCGAGATATTCGACGATCCGTTCCTTGACCTTCTCAAGCCCGTAATGATCAGCGTCCAGCACCTCCTGCGCCTTGCGCAGGTCCTTCTTGACGCGGGACTTCACGCCCCACGGCAGGCTCAGAAGCCAGTCGAGATAGTTGCGGACGACCGTCGCCTCGGCCGACATCGGCGACATCGACTTCAGCTTCTTCAACTCGGCCTCGGCCTTGTCCCGCGCCTCTTTCGAGAACTTGGTATTGGCAATCTTCTCGACCAGTTCGTTGATCTCGTTCTGGCCTTCCTCGCCATCGCCCAATTCGCGCTGAATGGCCTTCATCTGCTCATTCAGATAGTATTCGCGCTGCGTCCGCTCCATCTGCGTCTTGACGCGGGACTTGATCTTTTTCTCGACCTGAAGGACGGACATTTCGCCCTGCATCAGGCCGTAAACCTTCTCCAGCCGCTCGGCCACGTCGAGCGTTTCCAGAAGCTCCTGCTTCTGGTCCACTTCGATGCCCAGATGGCCCGAGACGAGGTCGGCCAGCCGCGCCGGTTCGCGCGCCTCGGCCACGGCCTGAAGCGCCTCCTCGGGCACGTTTTTCTTGATCTTCGAATACCGTTCGAATTCCTCGGCGACAGAGCGCAGCAGCGCATCCACCGTCGCCTTGTCACCCGGCAGTTCGGTCAGGGCCTCGGCCGAGGCCTCGAAATAGGCCTCGTTCTCGATGAAATCGGTGATCCGCACACGCGCCTTGCCCTCCACCAGCACCTTCACGGTCCCGTCCGGCAGCTTCAGCAGTTGCAGTACGTTGGCCAGAACACCGGCACGATAGATGCCATCCGTTGAAGGATCGTCCTGGGTCGGGTCGATCTGCGACGACAACAGAATCTGTTTGTCCTCGCGCATCACCTCTTCCAGCGCCCGCACCGACTTTTCGCGGCCGACAAACAGCGGCACGATCATATGCGGAAACACCACGATATCGCGCAGCGGCAATACCGGGTAGCTGGGGGCAAGCAGTTCAGTCATAAGCACTTCCTGTTCTCGGCAAGAGGACACCGGCCCCGGTCTTCGGCGGCACCCGGCCCTCTCCGTTCCGCGTCCTATCTATGTGGGCGCAAGCGTGGCTTCAACCGGGCACGACCCGGCGGCGCTCACAATGCCGCGTGCTTCGGATAAGGGCAAGAACACAGAACGGCTAATTTCACGCCGTCGTTGCTGTATTGGCCATCTCGCGCGCCACACCGCTCGGCCCGGCGGAAACAGGGCAGGCACGCGGATTTCGTGCCCACCCTTCCCCGCCGGACCTAATGTGCGGCTTCCGGAATCCGCATCTTCTCGGTCGGCATGCTGAGGACAGCGTAACGGTGGCCATCATCGGGGCTGCGATAGGGTTCGCCGATCCGGTCGCATTGCCAGCCCAACTGGCGCAAGGATCGCACCAGTGACGCCCGCGTCAGCGACATGAATTCCGACGCACCGTGCTGACGCGCTGTCTCCGCCAATCCGTCGAGGATGAGCGAAAGGCACTCGATACGCTCTCGCGCTTGTGTCAGCTCTTCCGAGATCACAAGGCGGGTGCATTCCCAGACCTCGGGGTCGTCCACTTCGCTCCCGTAGATCTGACGCGGAATGTTGGGCAGCTTGCCAGCCACGGCATCGCGCACGAGGTAGGTGTAGCCCCCCCAATGCGATGTCGTGGACATGGCCCGCATACCGCCGAGAACGACACCATCGCGCAGAACAAGCGAATAGTGGGCTAGTGGATTGTCATACTGGTCCATCTCGACGAGATCATTGTGCGGGATGTCCCAGCCCAGCGTGTCAACGAAGAACTGCTTCCGCAGCTTCAGGTAGTCGTAGAACGCCGTTCCGTGGATGTGCAGATCCGAAAGGGTGAAGGTGATATTTTCCATAGTTTGCCCCTCCTATTTGGCAGGACAAGTAGAGCACTATGGGCCGGGGTTGATAAATCCTCAACGGCGAATGATGAAAAATAAAATCTCCCAATAGATGTGTTTCAACACATTCTTAACGCGAAATAAGCCTTCGATTCCTGCGTGCTCACAGGCGCCCTCAGATCAGCCCGTAGCCCACCGCCGCTGAGACTGCCTGGCTCGATGTATTCGCACCGAGCTTGTTCTTCGCACTTCTCAGGCGCTGCTTGATCGCGCCCTCTGACACGCCAAGCCGGGCGGCGATCTGCTTCAGCAAAAGTCCGTCCCGGACCATTGCCAGCGCTTCCAGTTCGGCACGCGTCAGATTGGTGGGCGGAGCGGTCGCTTCGTGCAAACGGCGCAGCTTTGCTTCCAGCGTTGCGATCTCACCCGATTCGAATTCCCGATCAGAGCGCGCAAACGAACCGAAGCTTCGCTGGCCTTCCGCCCCCATCGGCGCACAGGAAATCGCAACGCCGTAGACCAGACCGTGCCGACGCGCTTGCAACAAGATCCCGCGGGGGTCTTGCAGCGTGATCTCGCTCCAGCGCGCAGCACCGGAATTGTCGTAAAGCCAGCGCATGATCGGATCGTAGGGCATGTATCCCTGGTGGGTATAACGTTCCACCCAGCGCTTCGGCAGCGCGTTGTGTTCGGCCAGTGGAAAGGCGAACCCGACGCGAAGTGCAATATAATAGCCTGCGGGAGCAAGAAACGAAAACTCGCCTTCCTGCTTCGCTCCGGTCATAGTACAGTCTTCCTGCTGATAATTCTGCACGAGGCGCGGCAACGTCGCGCGCCTCAAGGTTGTGTCGGTTGCGCGGGTATGCCATGGAAACCAAGGCGAGGAAAGCCGCACCGGTATAGAGCGTGATGGCAAATCAGGAAAAGATCAGCGAGCTTATCGAGCGGTTGCATGCCGCCAGCCCGGCGGGGTTCGCCGCGGGATTGCATGTGACCTTCACGACACCCCGCTACATGTTCCAATCATACGAAAAAAGCTGGCTCGACACCTATTCCCGGCTGGGTCTCGTCCTACGCGATCCCGTCGTTCGTTGGGGTTTTTCGAATACCGGCTCCATACGCTGGAGCGAGCTTGCCGATCAGGACGAGGCCGGCGTGCTTCAGCGGGCAGCCGAACATGGGCTCAGATATGGCTCGGTGATTGCCATCGTTCGCAAAGGCTCGCGCTCAATGGGCGGTTTCGCACGCGGCGACCGTGAGCAGACGGATGAAGAAGTCGCGGGCCTTACCGCCGATCTGACTGAACTGCACGACCTGACCCAGAAGGTGGAGCATCTGTCGCCTTCGGTTCATGAGACGCTGAAACAGATGTCGATCTACCTCACACACGGCTGACATACGCCGCTTTCGCTGGGCCAGCCAACAGGCGTATCGCTCTTCGGCGGAAAGCCGGTTCGCATTCCTATGACCGCAACGACGTTATCCGGCGCGCCGCCGGGCCATGCCGCGGGCCGGGTCATAACCCCATAGCGCCAGTGACATAAACACGATGAATCCCGCGCCACACCAGAGGAGCGCCCAAGGGTTCCATTCGACATAAAGCGCGAACCGAATCGCCTCGACTGCATGGGTGAACGGATTGACCGCACAGATGTCGCGCAGAAGCGGAGAGCTTTCGGCCATCTTCCAAAGCGGATAGAGCGCGGTCGACAGGAAAAACATCGGGAAGATGACAAAATTCATCACGCCTGCAAAGTTCTCCAGCTGCCGGACCGTCGACGAGATCAACAGCCCGAGTGCGCCCAGCATCAGCCCGGTCAGCACCAGAACCGGCAGAACCGCGACATAGCCCCATGGCGTCACCGTGATGCCCATCGCGGCGGCGATGCCAAGGAAGGCCGCAATCTGAAGAATTGATACGGCGACACCGGCGAGCAGTTTCGAGAAGAGAAGCCACCAGCGCGGCAGCGGCGAGGTCAGCAGAAGCCGCATAGACCCCATTTCCTGATCGTAGACGAGGCTCAGCGACGATTGCATGCCGTTGAAAAGCTGGATCATGCCGCAGAGACCAGGAAGGATGTAGACCTCGTAGGTGATATAGGTCTGGTAGGGCGGGATGATCGAAAGGCCCAACGCGGCCCGGAATCCGGCCGCGAAGACGACCAGCCAGACGAGCGGACGCACCAGTGCAGCGAGAAAACGGCCCCGCTGGCTGATGAACCTGAGCGCCTCGCGGATGACTATGGCGCGAAGCGCAACGAGCCAGGTCATGCGCCTTCCCCTTCGCCGGTCATTCCCAAGAAAGCGTCCGAGAGCGTTCCCTTTCCCGCGATCTCGCCCGCCGGGGCGCTGTGCAGCACCTCCCCCCGATGAAGGACCACCACCGGGTCGTCAGTGCCGATTTCATCGACCAGATGGGTCGCCCAAAGTACTGCCATTCCGCCTGCCGCAAGATCGTGCACATGCGCGGTGATCGCCGCCCGCGCCGCCGCGTCCAGCCCGACAGTAGGTTCGTCGAGCAGCAGCACCTCGGGTCCATGGATCAACGCGCGGGCGATTTCCATACGCCTGCGGTGGCCACCATTCAGTGCCCTGACCTTCTCCGCTGCCCGTTCGCGCATGCCGAGTCTGTCAAGCGACGCGTCAATCGCGGCCTCTGCGGCGCGGCCCGCGAGGCCATGGAGCCCGGCGAAGTAGCGCAGCGACCGGAGCACGGTCAGATCCATGTCCAGGGTCGGCTGCTGGAACACCACACCCATCCTTGCCAGTGCCTTGCGCGGTTCGCGGGCAAGGTCATGACCGGCGATGACAATGCGCCCCTCGGGTGCCACCAGCAGACGTGTCAGCAACGAAAAAAGCGTCGACTTGCCGGCCCCGTTCGGCCCAAGGAGCGCCGTGAAAGCACCGGGCCGCGCCTGAAGGCTTACGCCCCTCAACGCCGCCTTCGCGCCGTAACTGTAGCTCAAACCCTCTACCGTCAGCCCCGCCATCACGCCTTCTCCTCGCCAACGATCGTCGCAGGCTGCCCGCCCAGCCGCAAGATGCGGGTGCCGAGCGTACGGGCCTCGGCCCCTGAATGGGTGACGAAGAGAGTCGGGATACGGCTTTCGGCGACTAGCCTTGCCGTCAGCGCCAGCATTTCCGCCGCCGTATCCGCGTCCAGCGAGGCGAATGGCTCATCGAGAATCAGCGCCTCAGGCTTGCCCGCAATGGCCCGCGCGAGCGACACACGCCGCTGCTGGCCAAGAGACAACTGCCCCGGAAAGGCGCCACCCTTGTCCCCGATCCCGACCCGGGCCAGAGCCGTCTCCACCCCTTCGGCACCAAGGCCGGGATGGATCAGAGTCAGGTTTTCGGCCACTGAACGCCAGGGCAGCAGCAGGGGTTCCTGAAAAACCATGCCGAGCCGGTCGGGCCGCCGAACGGCACCGCGAAAATCCGTATCGATCCCGGCGACGATCCTCAGCAGCGTCGACTTGCCGATGCCCGACGGGCCGAGCAGCACGACGACCTCACCAGCGCCGGCCGAAAAACATATCTCGCGCAGGATCTCTGCCCCATTGAAGGCCTTTGATCCGATTTCGACCTCGATCACACGGTCCTCCAGCGCCGGACACGGGTTTCGAGCGGCTGGATCATCAGCCACTCGACCACCAACATGACCGCGATGAAGGACAATGAATAGACCAGCACCATGCCGACATCGAACTGCTGGAAATAAAGATGAATCTGGAACCCGACGCCGTTCGACCGACCGAGGAACTCAACCACCAGCACGATCTTCCAGATCACCGCAATGCCCGATCGCGCTGCGGCAGTGATATATGGTGCAAGCTGAGGCAGGATCACGTGTCGGAAGCGGCGATCGGGAGCCATGCGGAAGACCCGCGCCATCGCTTCATATCCGGGGTCGAGCGCGCGTGCCCCTTCGCGCAGGATCGTCGCGACATTGGGCACCTTGTTCAGTGTGACAGCGGCGATGGCGGCAGTCTCGTTCAGGCCGATCCAGAGATAGCAGAGCACGATCAGAACAAGCGCCGGAAGATTCAGAAACACGACAAGCCAGGGGTCAAGCCAGCGATCAACGGCGGGAAACCGACCCATCACGTATCCAATGACGATACCCAGCGACATCGCGAGCGCAAAGGCCCATGCAACCCGGGTCAGCGTCATACCGAGATGGTAAGGAAGCTCACCCGACGCCAATTCCCTGGCAAAGCGACCCAGCACCACCCATGGCTGCGGCAGGATCAGGGGATCAGCCGTTATCGTCGCCGCGATGATCCATAAGAGGAGCAGGGCAAGAAGCGACAGGCCACGAATGACGGCTGATCCGGGGCCCGGCGCGGCCCGTTCCGCGACAGAGCGGGCGCTGTCATCTGCCTGTGTCATTCCAGCTTCAGGAACACGCCTTCAGGCAAGGTCATCGCCTTGCCCACCAGTTCCTCGCCACCCAGCCCGGCCATCAATTCCAGAAGCCGTCCTGCCGCACCCTCATCGACCGGCCCGTCGGTTGGGATGCCCGCACGATAACCTTCGACCAGCGCGGCAAATTCAGCATCGCTGTCCGCATTCATCCGGTCACGCAGAGGTGCCCATGCCGCATCGTCATCGCGCAGAAGATCCTTTGCCGCGCGCGAAGCGGTCACCAGACCCTTCGCCACCTCTGGATTGGTCGCGACATAGTCGCCTTTCAGCACATAGCCGAGAAGCGGGGTTTCCGGATCGAGACCGAGCGCGGTGGCAGCCTGGGTGACGGAGATCAGGTCATGCATCCCCTTGGCCTTCATCTTTGCAAGGAAATGCCAGAAATTGATGGCGCCCGCCGTCTCACCCTCCAGCCCTGCCTTGAAGATCAGGGGTGGCGCGCCGAAGACCTGTTCGGTCTCGCCAGCCAGATCGAAGCCGTACTCCTGCTCGGCATAGGCGCGTAGGATCAGCCAGCTCTTGTCGAGCGGCCCGCCCGCTATGCCTATCTTCTTGCCCTTCAGATCGGGCAGGCTCTCGATGCCGCTGTTATCCTTGACGACAAGCCCGCCGACGGCCTTGGAATAGGGGATAAAGACATAGTCCCGCCCCTCGGCCCGCATCCGCGCAACCCAGATCCAGTCGGCCACGACGACATCCGCCTCGCCGCCCTCGAAGGCGATCCGCGTGGCGGCATTGTCCGCGTAGTCCTGAACCACAAGATCAAACCCATTGGCGGTATCGAAACCGCCCTCCTTGATCGTCGCGATCTCCCAGTTGACCGTGCCCGTCTTAAGCATCGCCGCACGCAATTGCGGCAGGTCCTGCGCCACTCCGGCCGAGGCGGTACATACGAGAGCGGCGCAGACCAGCGCGACTATTCTAAGCATCGGACACCTCCATCCGTCGGCCCAATGGGCCGGCATCATTCCTTGCGTTTCTCGACGACGGCGAGGTCGGCATCCAGTTCGATGTCGTACTGCCCGTCGGTGCAGAACACATCGTCAAGCTCGAAACCGCCTTCGGTCGGCTCGATGTCGCCGGGATCCATCTCGCACTGCATGGCGGCAAGCATCTCCTGGATCGTCATGACGGTTTCGTCCGGCACGTCTTGCGCCATAACGCCCGAGGCAGCGAACAACAGCATCATCGCCAGAATACCTTGTTTCATTGTTCCTCCTCGGTTGCGTTTCACTGGATCGAAAAGGTCACGCGCTGGGTGTCGCCGGTGGAACCGGGAATGAAAAGGTCATAATTGCCCGGCTTGATCGCGACGAAAGAAAAGGTGACCGTCCCCGCCGCGTCGAATTCGAGGCTGTCGACGGCCATGGGGCGAACCTCGATATCGTTGATGACGATTTCGTTCATCCAGATCGCGCGAAAGAAGCCGGGCCCCGCGAGCGCAAGTTCCGCCGATCCGTCGGCTGTGATCTGCAGCTCGTAATAGGCGCCCGATTGCAACGCATAGGGGCCTTCACCAAGTGGCTGGCCCGAAGCCAACGTCAGTTCGATCGGCTCGCCACGATTGCATTTCGCCAAGAGCCCTGCGAAGCCCAGTTCAGTGCACAGGGGTGCGGTCCAGGCCGGTCCTGCGGCCAGGAGCGCCGCCAGCAATATCGATGGAGAACGCATGTCGTAATCCTTATTCCGGTGTAACGGTGACGCCCCACGGCTGTTCGCCAACCTGCACTGATTTAATCACCTTTTCCGCGGCCACATCTATTATACTAACGTCGTTGGAGTTGCCGTTGGTGGTGATCAGGAACGCCTCGTCCGGCGTAAACTCCAGTTGCCAGACGCGCTGACCCACCAGCAGGTAGTCCACGACCTCGTCGGTTGTTGCATCGATCACGGCGATCCTGTTGGCGGGCCCGAGTGCGACGAAAAGGCGGCTGTCATCGGCCGTCAGCCGCATCCCCACCGGCTGCAACCATTCCGGCCGGATACCCGCGACCTCGAACCCGATCTTCTTCGTCACCACTGGCTCCGCCCCAGTCAGGTCGATCACTGCAACCGTCCCACCGATCTCGGCCGAGACATAAAGCTTGGTTCCGTCATGGCTGAACTCGGCGTAGCGCGGACGCTGGTCGACAAGGACGTTATGGACGATCTGATAGGTTTCCGAGTCGATGAAATGCGCCATGTTCGTCGTCTCGGACGTGTTGACGATCATCTTGCCATCGGGCGACAGAGCCATGCCCTCGGGCTCCACCCCCACCGGAACCTCGGCCAGAACCTCTCGCGTGTCGACATCGACAACGGTGACGAGATTGTCATCCTCATTCGCGACGTAGAGCGGGTTGCCGGAGTGGTGGAGCACGAAAAGCTCCGGATCAGGGCCGGAGGGCAATGTGCCGATTTCCTCGTAGGTTTCGGGGTCGAATACCCGCACCGTGTCGTCGTCCGAGGCACAGACGTAAAGGCGGGTGCCGTCCGGGCTCATCGTGATCCCGCGCGGGCGGGCGCCTGCGGAGAACTCGGCGATCACCTCCCATGTCGCGCTGTCGATCACGGTCACCGAATTCCCGCGTTCGTTCGAAACGAAGACCTTGTTGGCGAAGGCGGGTGTGGCCGTGAGGCAGGCAAAGGCAAGGGGCAGCCAGCGCATGGTCATCCTCCAAAAGCGGTGCAGCGGGTTTCGGGCTGGTCGGCGCCCAGTGTGTCGAGCGGAGAGACCTGATGCAGGAAGCCATCCTGCGGCGATACGGCCACGGTGATGTGGCGGTCAGTCAGGAGGATCGGCTGACGAAGCTGACCGTTCCACGGACGAAACGTCAGCTTCTGTCCCTTGAAGGCGGCAAGCTCGAATGCCGCCGACAGCGCGTAGTCGCGCAGCACAACAGGATCGGCGCTGTTGGTGCGCAGAACTGCCTCGCCGACCACGCGGAGCGCCAGCCAAACCTGATAGTCCTCCTCCCGCATTCCCCGACCGGTCAGCTTTTCGAACCGGTTCTGGAACTGGGTCGCGCCCCAGGCCTCATGCGCGGGATGCCAGGTGACGGGGATCAGCCCGGCCGAACCCGCGACCGGATGGGGCAGCCATTGATGATAGGTCAGGTACGCGGCGAAGACATCCGCCTCGTCCGCCGCAATCACCACGTCATGTGCGGGCAGATCCTGCATGAAAACAGGCATGTCGCGCTGAACCACTACATGGCCGGTATCGGTGCGCCGCGCGCCGCCGCGGTCGACATATTCGCGTTCGGCCACGATCTCGGCCCCGAACTTGCGCGCCGCCTCCCGGTAGGCTTCTGCCAGCGCGACATCTGCGGGATGCGAACCATGGACCAGCACCAGCCGCCGCCACTGCTTCCAGATCAGGAACTGCACGATCGCATCGGCCAGCATCGCGCGGCTAGGAGCGACGTGCAGAAGGTTGGGGCGGCACTGCTCCTCGCGCACCGCCTCGTCGCGCGATCCGGCATTCAGGACGAACACATTTTGCCCCGCGAGGTCCGCCAGCTCCGTCACCTCTGCGCCGTCGGCCAGAATGACGATTATGCCGATGCCCTCGGACCGCAACGCCTCGATTGCGGCGGCTGCATCCTCGGGCGTCACCGCACGCGTCTCGGTGGTGAACTCGATGCCCAGAAAGGTGCCGGTTGTCTGGTTGTCCTCGGTCGCCATCACCGCGCCGGCAAAGCCCAGATCCTTGGTAGGAATGTCCAGTCGAGAGATCGGCAGGGGCAGATCGCGGTCGATGCGCAGAACCGCCGCGCGGACCTCAAGGCCCATGGCGGAACCCGCCATCACCAGGATCGCGGCAACCGCCCCGGCAAGGGTTCGCAGAGTCGGCATTATACGGGTAACCTCCCAATTTCCCGGCCACTCCAAAGACAGGATGCCCCTTCGGCCCCCACCACGAAACCGCGACTTAAGGCGCATTGCACTGCCCCGCCCGCCGCCTAGACTTCGGTCATGAAAGCCGTTCTGGTCCTTACGTGGCTTGCGCTCGCCGCGCCCTGCGCGGTTGCGGCGGAGTTCGGCGAAAAGCTGCGGCCGGGTGCAAGCATCGCTTTCCTGGGGCTCGGTTTCATCGACAGCTCGACCGAGGGTGCGTATAACGGCGTCCGCGCGGACGAAACGCAGCGTCGCGAGATGGTGGAGGATCTGGTCCGCACGCGGTTTACCGATGAAGGCTTCCAACTCGTCCCCCTCGACCCGGTCGCAGAGGATCTGGCCAAGACGCTGAACCCGGCCGATTGCGCAGGCTGTGAAGTGCGGTTCGGCGCTCGGCTCGGCGCCGATTACGTGCTGGTCGGCGAGATTCAGAAGGTCTCCAACCTGATCCTGTCGATGAACCTCGTCCTGCGAGAGTCCGCGACCGGGCAGATGATCCGCGGCCAGTCGGTCGATATCCGTTCCAATACCGATGACAGCTGGATGCGCGGCATGAACTACATCCTGAAAAACCATTATTTCAAACCATGAGGTGACGCATGATGACCGCACGCATTCTCGCCGCTACGGCATTAGTCCTTGCCCCGGCCCTTGCCTTGGCCGACGACCGGGCAGAGCTTTCGGCAGCGGTTTCAGCCGAAGTAACCGCTGCCCCGGCCGATGTCTGGGCCGTCATCGGCGATTTCCAGGATCTGGGCTGGCATCCAGCGGTCTTTTCCACCGATGGCGAGGGCGGCAACGACCCCGGCGCGACCCGGCTGCTGACGCTGGCGGAGGAAGGTGGACCCACCATCGCCGAGGAACTGACCGCCCATGACGCCGATGCGATGAGTTATACCTACATCATCACCGAAGTCGCACCAGAGGTGCTGCCGGTCGACGCCTATTCCGCTACGATCAGCGTCAGCCCGGCCGGGGACGGCGCGCGCATTGACTGGCAAGGCAGATTTAAACGCGCCATGGCCGAGGGCGTAACGGATGAGACTGCAACCGAAACGATGACCGGCGTCTATCAGGCAGGGCTCGACGCGTTGATCACGCGGTTTGGCCAGTAATATGTCTAGGCAAGGCAGGCTTACACCTACCGCACCGGGGGCTTTGCGATGCGTCTGGCTCTGATCGTCCTCCTGCTGACTTTCGCCGCGCCAGTGATCGCCGACGAGGGCAGCTGGCCCGATATTCGGGCGATGCTTTACGAAAACCGTCCGCTTAGTCCCGGCGCGGGCGTGGTCGCGCTTGACGCGCCCTACCGAACCGAAACCGATGCGCGGACGGTGATCGGCGTGACTGTTGTCGCGCCACAGGGCCTCAGGATCGCGTCGGTCACGCTCGTCCTCGACGAAAACCCGATGCCGGTTTCGGCGGTAATCCGGCTGACCGCCCCCCTGCCCCGTTTCCGCTTCGACGCCACCTTGCGCATCAACGGTCCGACCCCGGTCCACGTCATTGCCGAAACCGCCGATGGCCGGCTTTTCGTCACCGAAGGCTTCGTCAAGACCTCGGGCCAGGGGGCCTGCGCCGCCCCGCCCGGCACCGATCCCGCTTTGGCGCTTGAGACATTGGGCGAGATGGTAATCGGTATCGGCCATGCCACTGCATCGGACCCGCTGTCCGGTCTGACCGGAAAAGAAATGGACCTCTCGCTCGGCATCTCGCATCCCAGCCATTCGGGGATGCAGATGGACCAGATCACACTTCTCTTCATCCCGATGCGTTACGTGGAGAACGTGGAGATTGACCTTGACGGTAAGAGCTATGCCGAGGTGACGGGCTCGATCTCGCTATCGGAGAACCCGGAACTGACGCTCTCCATCCCCTCGGCGACGCGTGGCGTGGATGTGACGATGACCGACACCGACGGCACGGTGAGCCGTGCGAGCAAGCGCCTTGCGGAATATTAAATATAAGGTTGCCCGCCCCGCAGTGTGGGTTTGAAACACTGCCTACCCCTCGGGTTCCGGCTGCAACTCCTCGACGGGATAGTCGAAGAAGGTCCAGCCATCCGTGCCCTCGGGCAGCCAGTAGACATCGGTATAGCCATATTCCAACGCACGCTTGGCGGCGTTCCAGCTCATCCAGCAGTCCTCGAGGCAGAAGAACAGAACCGGTTGGTTTTCGTCTCCGCCGGTCGCGGTCTCAAGCCCTGTTCGGAAATACGCATCCGTTACGTCAGCGATGCGCCCGTACCCCACATTGGGCAACCAGATCGCGCCGGGGATCGAGAGGCGCGGTTTTTCGCGCCAGATCGTGCCTTCGGGCAGCTTGTCGGGTTTGGGTGCGCGAGGCAGGACGTCGATGAAGGCGACTCCGCCCGCTTCCCAAAGCGCATGGGCCGCTTCGGCATCGACGACCGTGGCCCCGTTCAGGGTCGCGGGCACCGGCGCGCGATAGTCGTCCTCGCGATAGTCCTCCGGCTCCGGCGTCTGTGCCATTGCGGGCGCGGCAAGCAAGGCGGCCATGGCAAGGGCGCGCATCATTGCCCCACCTGTTTCACCTCTGCCCCCATGTCGGTCAGTAGCGGCACGCCTGCCCCGGCCAGGATCGCGTCGATCCGGTCCTGATTGCGGCGGATAAGGGAATTGAGCTTGCGCGACCAGGTCTTCTCACCCTGCCGGACCCCCATGGTGATCCGGTAGAACAATCGCGGCTGGCCGGGTTCGGCAAGAAGCGGCACCGCCTTCAGACCGGGATGATCCGCCTTCACGAGTGGTCCGCCGATCGGCCCCCAAAGAAGCGCGCCGTCGATCTCGCCGCTTTCCAGATCGGCCAGCATCTGGCCCGAAGGGTCCTCGTACCGCCGGTCGACGAAAAGGTCATAGCCCTTCGCCCGCGCGATCAGCCCGTGGCGCACCAGATGTGTGGCGGGTGCACTGCCCGCTACAACGCCCAGCCTCTTGTCCAGCAGCACCGGGTCGGAGAGCGCCGTCACCCCGGCGAGCGGCCCGTCGGCCCTGACTACAAGCACATAGGCCGACGTGTAGTAATGGTTTGTGTTCAGAACCAGTTCGTCGCCCTGCGCATAGCCGATCACGACGTCGCATTCATTGGCCGCAAGCGTGCGTCGGATGAAACCGGTGGCCATCGGGAACCAGGTATATTCCAGCGGGAGGTCAAGTTCGGCGGCAAAGAGTTCCGCGATGCGGTTCTCGAACCCTGAACCGTCCTCGGCCGACATCGGCCGATTGGCGGGATCGGCGCAGACCCGGAACGCGGTTCTGGAGACGAGATCGGAGGTGCCCTGCGCCGTGGCCGCCCCGACCAGCGACAGGCACACCGCCACCGCCACCCAGAGCATTCGGCCGCTAACTGCCAAGGCAGGCTTCCTCCGTCTCGCGGATCACGTCCGATTTCGCCTCTTTCTTCGCCGGGCGGCCGCGCGGCAAAGCGTCGGTCCCGCGCGCTTTCAGATACACGTAAATGTCGTCGAGATAGCACATCACGTTCACGTTGGTGCCGAAGGCAGGCATGACAGAGTTCTCCGATGCGTTGACCTTCTGGCGCCCGTTCACGACAACATCGACGAAGTCATAATAGTCCATGTTGACAGCCGACTCCTTGAGCGCCGGCGCATAGGAAGATCCCTCGCCTTCCGGTCCGTGGCAGACATGGCATTCCGAATGGTAGCGCCGAAAGCCGGAATAGGTCGGCCAGTCCACCGTGCCGTCCTCGGCGATGTTGTAGGTCGGTATGCCATCCTCTGTGAAATACTTGCCGTCTTCCGAGTAGCCGACGGTGATGTTGTCGGTCTCCTGCGCAGCGAGCGGCGCTGCAATGATCGCGGCGGCGATGCCGGACCTAACGATAAATGACGCTTTGCCCATTCCCTGCCTCTTGCACTTCTGTTCCCGAATATGGACCGGCGCGGGAACCCCGCGCCGGCCCCGATCAATCTCGACGTCAATCAGGGAGCGCAAAGACAGTGAGCGCGCCGCCAAGAGCGGTGTAGTCGCTCAGCGCCGCATAGCCGCCGACCGCGCCCAGACCATCGGTCGGATTGGTGAGCCCTGCCGCAAGGCCGATCCCGGCCCAGCCGCCGACGCCCGACAGGATCCCGACATACTGCTTGCCGCCATGGCTGTAAGTCATCACGTTGCCGATGATGCCCGACGGCGTCTTGAATCTGTAGAGCTCTTCGCCCGTATTAGCGTCCACGGCTTTCAGATAACCCTCAAGCGTGCCGTAGAAGACGACGTCACCGGCTGTCGCCAGCGCGCCGGACCAGACCGAGAACTGTTCGGGCAGCGACCACTTGATTTCGCCCGCGATATTGTCCCAGGCGATGAAGTTGCCCATGCCGCCATGGCTGTCAGGCGCGGGATACATCGACAGCGTCGCACCGACATAGGGCTGACCGGCCGTGTAGGAAACCCGGAACGGCTCGTAATCCATGCAGACATGGTTGGTCGGCACGTAGAAGAGGTTCGTCTTCGGGCTGTAGGCCGCAGGCTGCTGGTCCTTCGATCCAAGCGCCGCCGGGCAGATGCCGGTGGAGTTCACGTCCTCGCCGTTCTGCTCGGTCGAATACTGGGCCACGACCGCCGGACGGCCATAGGTTTCCGAAGCCGGGTCCATGTCGACCCCGGTCGTCCAGTTCACTGCCGGGTCGAACTTTTCGGCCACCAGCAACTCGCCGGTTTCGCGGTCGAGCGTGTAACCCAGCCCGTTCCGGTCGAAATGGGTCAGAAGCTTGCGCATCTCGCCATTCACTTCCTGATCGGTCAGGATCATCTCGTTGATGCCGTCATAGTCCCATTCGTCATGCGGCGTCATCTGGTAGACCCACTTCGCCATGCCGGTATCCACATCGCGGGCGAAGATCGTCATTGACCAGGCATTGTCGCCCGGGCGCTGCGACGGGTTCCAGGTGGACGGGTTGCCCGTCCCGTAATACATCAGGTTCAGATCCGGATCGTAGCTGTACCAGCCCCAGGTGGTGCCGCCGCCGATCTGCCACTGATCGCCCTCCCAGGTCGCGGTGCCGCTGTCGGCACCGACCGGCTTGCCGAGATGGGTGGTCATTTCGCCGTCCATCAGGGTGTCGCTGTCCGGGCCCATCGAATAGGCCCGCCAGGCGACGGAGCCGTCGGCGATGTTGTAGGCCGTAACCGAACCGCGCACACCGAATTCACCGCCCGAGATGCCGACAATCACCTTGTCCTTCACCGGCATGACCGTGGCGGTGTTCGTTTCGCCCTTGGACGGATCGCCGTTCACGACCGACCATTTTACCTCGCCCGTCATCGCGTCGAGCGCCACCACAGTGGTGTCGGCCTGATGCAGGAAGATCATGCCGTCGGCATAGGCCACGCCGCGGTTGACCGTATCGCAGCACATCACAGGAATGACGCTCGGATCCTGTTTCGGCTCGTACTTCCAGATCACCTTTCCGTCCTGTGTCAGATCTAGCGCGTAGACGTTGTTGGGGAACGGCGTGTGGACATACATGATGTCACCGACAACCAGGGGCGATCCCTCATGCCCGCGCAGAACGCCGGTCGAGAAGGTCCAGGCGACCTGAAGATCACCAACATTCTCCTTGTTGATCTGATCGAGCTCCGAATAGCGGGTATTCGCGTAGTCGCCGGTCTGGATCACCCACTGATTGGGATCATCCATCAATGCCTGAAGGTCGGCATTTGCACTGGCCGCCAATGCGCCCGTCAGCGAAAACGCCGTGGTCAGTAGTAGCAGTCTTGTCATGTCTTCCTCCCGTTTCAATCTGTCGGCCGCATCATCCTCAGGCGGCCATGTCACCGTCTTCAGCAACTTTCTGCGCGCGGTTTCCTCCTATTCTGCCGGGAACGTCGCGAGATAGGCGATGACATCCGCGCGTTCCTCCTCTTTCCTCAGCCCGGCGAAGGTCATCTTCGTTCCGGGTACAAAATCCTTTGGTTTCACAAGAAGTTCGCTGATGGTCTCCGCCGACCAGATCAACCCGTCCGCGCCGGCCTTCGCCATCGAATCGGAATAATCGAAACCCTCGTATGTTCCTGCCGTGCGACCGATGATGCCGTTCAGGGGCGGGCCGACCTTGGCCTTGGCGTCGGGTCCGACGTCGTGGCAGGCCTTGCATTTGCGAAAGACCATTTCGCCCTTCGCGGCATCGCCGGCGACATCTTGCGCGACGGCTGACGTCGCGGCCATCACCACAACCGCGGCCACCATCCCGAGCGTTGTCGATTTCATTCCCATTCGTCCCCTCATGCGGATAAAAGCCGTTCTGCATGCCACTTCACGTGGTCCTCCGCGAAACTCGCGACAAAGAAATAGCTGTGGTCATACCCTTCCTGCAGGCGCAACTGACCGGGTTGGCGCCGCTCGGCCATGGCCTGTGCCATCGCCTCGGGCCGAAGGAGGTCGATAAACTGATCGTCGGTGCCCTGATCGATCAGAATATCACCCGTCCAGCCCTGTTCCGTGAGCAGAAGGCAGGCGTCATAGGCGGCCCATTGCGCCTCGTCATCGCCGAGATAGGCCGAAAGCTGTTTGCGCCCCCAGTCAGACCGGGTCGGATTGACGATGGGCGCGAAGGCTGACACCGACCGGTAGGTCTCGGGGTTGCGGAAAGCTACCACGAGCGCCCCGTGCCCCCCCATCGAATGGCCCGTAATGCCCTGCATCTCCGTCACCGGCATGGTTTCGCGCAGCAAAGCGGGCAATTCGCGGGTGACGTAGTCATACATCCGGTAATGGTCACGCCAGGGCGTGCGGCTGGCATTGACGTAAAATCCCGCCCCCTGCCCGAGGTCATAGGCCGCATCGTCGGCCACGCCATCGCCACGCGGGCTGGTATCGGGAAAGACGACCGCAATCCCCGCCTTGGCCGCATGGGCCTGCAGCCCCGCCTTGGTCATCGCGTTTTCATGGGTGCAGGTCAGGCCGGACAGATACCACAGGACCGGCACCGGGCCCTTCGAGGCCCTCGGCGGCAGGAAGACGCCAAAGGTCATATCGGCACCGCAGGTCTCCGAGCGGTGACGACAGACAAGCTGACGGCCGCCGAAGCTGCGGTTCTGAGAGACGATTTCCAGGGCGTCCGTCTGTTTCAGCATCATTCCTCCGTCCGGTCGCGGCGCATACCGCTCCGGCCTGCCCGATGTGGGCAGAACTGGGTTTTCTTCGAATTCAGCACCGGCAGCGGCGCGCGCTGCCCGGCTCGTGTTTCAGTAGACGACGACCGAGCGGATGCTTTCGCCCGCATGCATCAGGTCGAAGCCCTTGTTGATCTCGTCGAGTTTCAGCGTGTGCGTGATCATCGG
>JAUIDM010000382.1 GCA_030428915.1 Alphaproteobacteria bacterium
ATCGCGAGGGGCGCCATCGAACGGATTGCCAGGCTCTATGCCGTGGAAAAGGAGGCGCGCTACAAATCCCCCGATGAACGCGTCGCACTGCGGCAGGCGAAAGCGAAACCGGTCTTCGATGAACTCGAAGACTGGCTGAAGCAGCAACTGCCAAAAATATCCGGAAAGACCAAGCTGGCCGAGGCGATCCGCTATGCGCTCGGTCGCATACCCAAGGCGCGGCCATACCTCCAAGACGGACAGCTGGAGCTGGACAACAACATCTGCGAGCGGTCAATCAGACCCCTGACCCTTGGCAGGAAAAATTACCTCTTCATGGGCTCAAAAGGTGGCGGCAAGGCCGCGGCGATCGCCTACACGCTCATCGAAACCGCTCGCATGAACGGCGTCAATCCCGAAGCCTGGCTTACTTGGGTTCTCGAGCGTATCGCCGATCACAAGATCAACCGCGTCGAAGAACTCGCGCCCTGGAACTGGACGCCGCAACAGGCGTCAAGCGCGACGTAGCCGGACGGATACTTTTGGGACATCGTGCGGCAATGTCGGATAGCAGGAAGTCGGCGGGTCAGTTCCAGATGGCCTCGTACTCCCAGCCCTCCGGGAACCCGGCTGTCTGCGGACGAATTTCGTAAGGGAGGTCTTGGGTCAAGATCTTGTCGCGAAGACGGATGTGCCACCTGGTGCGCGGATAATACTGCCGCAGCATGAAGATCATGATGACGATCGCGCTGTAAATCTTTTTCGTGGGCGCATCGTCCCCCATCCTGGGCTGGCGGAGGTGGTCGAGCTGTCCAAATGTCGTTTTTGGGGGAACCCCAGGGCTGTTAACCAAGGGCTTGTTCCACGTTCGGGCGTGATGTGCGCAGCTGTTGCGGACGTCATTGAGCGCTGTGATCCATGAAGCGAATGTCTTCATGGGGAGGTCCGGGTGAATACGCGCCGCGATTGCCATTTTGTTTTTGTCGGACAGGTGGGCGATAATGTGGGTCAGGTTGCCCCAGGTCCATGTCCCAGCCTCGATCCAAATCGGTGGAGGACCAAAGTACTTTAGTGAGAAGTGCTTCGCGAAGTCCTCTTTAGAGCTTCTGAAGTGCTGATCCAGTCCGGCTATGAAGAGCTCGAGAGGCGTGCTGCCATCTTCGCCCTTTTCGCTGAAGCGATCCTTGTATGAGCGTCTGTCGCGATGCGCATGTGGTCCCAGCTCCCCAAGGACTTCAATCATCGCGGTTCTAACCGCGATCTCGATGCGCTCAATCGCGTCCAGAAGCTCGATGCGCAAGGTTTTGTCGAAGAGATAGAAGTTGATAGCCTGATCGAAGGACGTACCCTCTTTGAACTTGTCGCATCGAACCTTCTGCTCCGTCTCGCCGTCTGGAGTTGGGATCGGGCAGAAGTCACGATAAGGATACCCAAACGCGCTGAGTCGGTAGTATCCGATGCGGTGCAGGGAGCGCTCGGCATGGCCTCGGTCAGGGATTTCCATACCCCTCATCAACATGATGTCGATGCATTCATCGATCGACTTGTGCTGCTTGAGGTACTTCAATGTTGATACGGCGATGTCCAGAAATTAGAAGACCGGGCTGTAACGAGGCGACTGAGGCCAGGTCAGGGAGCACCGGTCATAAGGCAATAATGTATAATAGTGTCCGCGCTGACGATGTCAACATTGTAGACGGGGCACCGAACGGTGAGGCAACGCGGGATGTCAGTTCGGTGCGCCGAGACTTGATCATGGCTGCGCTTTGCGGCCATTGGAGCCAATTACAGCGAACTTCCGCTACCCGCCCATTACATCGAATGCTTGGACAAGTAATCCGTATAGTCGGTAGCGGCGTCGCCAGCACATCAACCCTGGCCAGAGCCTTGCGGCCTCCCCAGCTCGGCTTCGCGTGTCGCAGGGGAGAACGGCCCTTCGGTCCGTCGCGCATTCGGCCATGCGGCCTCACCGCGGCGTTGCGCCCGGCATTCCGGTTTGCCCGCCTCGCGAGCACGTCCCTCCCCGGCCGCTCCGCCGGATTGCGCTCTGGTCTTTTTTGGCCCGAGGCCAAAACGATCCCGCCGCTTCATCCGTCTTCCGCGTCCGGTCGGGCCGTTTGCCTGCTCGGGTCGGGCAAACCTACCGTCAAAACACACACACATGAGTGCGGAAGCATATCCTCCGGATGGCCCCCAAATCAGCCCGCGTCAAGGATCGCAAAACTTTTCGGCGAGGGCGGGGCCTGTGGCGCGGGGCGGTCCCGTGCGTGAGCGCACGCTTGTGTCGGGGGTCGCGCTCGGAAAACTTTTGCGCCCGGCAAGCCGGCGGCTGCGCCGTCCCTGACCCGGGCAGATTCGGAAACCAGGCATTCGGCCATGCCCCCACACTCACGTGGTGGCCTTGGAACCGAACACTGGAGACCAGACATGGCTTACGACAATGCGAACACCTACGAGACCATCGAGCTTTTCGGACTGACCGAGAAGGACGCGCAGCTGCCGATCCCCGAGGATCACATCCTGACTGACCACATCATCCGCGAAAGCTTCGAGGCTCTGCTCGGTCCGCTGCGCGGGACCGGCCTTGAAGCAGAAATCGAACCGCTGGCCCATGGGCTCGCGACGATCCTGCAGCGCCGCAAGGTGGCACTCGGCAAGGAGGTCGACCGCACCGCCGACAAGATCGGCGCGCTGGCAAAATCCCACGACGGATCGGAGATCGCCGAGACCGCGCTCGAAGAAGCGCAGGCGCGCTTCCTGCAGCTGCGCGAGATCGTCTGCGCCATCGAGGTGATGAGCGAGGCGGCGGCGGAATGCTACGAGATCGAGACGGGCCACGCCTTCATCCCGGCAGCCGGGTCGCGCGCAAGCGTCCGGGCGCAAGAGACCGGGGCGGTCTTCGAGGCGCGGCAGCTCCTGGAGCAGCACGACCGCGAAACCGCCGAGAAATCGAAAGTCGAGGGGGTGCCCCTGATCGTCTCAGGCGCCACCGACTGGACCGATGTCGATGTGATCTTCAACACGCTCGACAAGGTTCGCGAACGGATCAAGCAGAACCGCAATCAGGAGATTTTCCTCTGCCACAAGGGTGGCAAGCACGGGGCGGAGATGATTGCGGCTCGGTGGGCCCGGGCACGCGGGATAGCACAGGCGCGCTTCGATCCGCGCTGGTCCGCGCATGGGCGGGCGGCACCGTTCAAGTGCAACGACGAAATGCTGGACGACAAGTTCGCGGCGACGGGGGTTGTACTCTTCGGCGGCAACGGGGTCGCGCTGAACCTCGGGCAGAAGGCGGAAGCGAAAGGCCTGACGGTCATGCGGGTTGCTGACCCGGCGAAGAAGGCGTCGCAAGATTGAAGAGAGGGGGTCGCGCTTGGCGCGGCCCTTTCGTCGTTTCTTATGGGTGTGGACGTCCTCCAAATCACTTTGCCTAGCAATTTCCTGTTTTGATAGGTATATGAATGCCAAGCAAAACTTGGAAATGATTGGCATGACACCCCTCAGCAGCATCGCGATGAGCGCCTATACCGACCTGGTGCGTCTTCTGAAGGACGACGCCTTGTCCGGTGTCGAAGGCAAGCCCACGCTCAAGGAGCGTGGGGATAAGGCCTATTGGTATGCCGCGCGCCGTGTCGGGACGGAGATGCGGTTCATCTATATCGGCGAAGACAGCGACGAGACGCGCGCGCGCATCGACCGGATCGAAGAGCTGCGCGCAACGGCCAAGGATCGGCAGG
>JAUIDM010000026.1 GCA_030428915.1 Alphaproteobacteria bacterium
CATCAGCTGGCCGATGGCAGTGGTGATCGTTCTTCTTGGCGGCTGCCTGCTTGGTCTTGTGAATGGCCTGCTGGTCGAAGTCGCGCGGATCGACAGCTTTATCGCCACGCTCGGCACCGGCACGATCATTTATGCGTTGGCGCTCTGGCACACCGGCGGACGGCAGGTCATAGGTGCCCTGCCCGAGAATTTCACCGCAATCTACGGGCTCACGATCTTCGGCCTGCCCATCGCGGCCTTTTACGTGCTGGCGATCGCGGTCCTGCTGTGGATCGCCGCCGAATACCTGCCCATCGGTCGCAACCTTTACGCCATCGGCGCCAATTCCAGGGCAGCGGAACTGAACGGCATCCGCACCCGGCGCTTCGTCATCGGGGCCTTCATCGCCTCGGGTCTGATCGGTGCCTTTGCGGGGATCATCCTGGCCGCAAAGCTGCGGATCGGGCAGGCCAGCGTCGGGCTGGAGTTCCTTCTGCCCGCGCTTGTCGGTGCGTTCCTTGGATCGACCACCATCAAGCCGGGGCGCGTCAACGTCTGGGGTACCATCGTCGGCGTAATCATCCTGGCCGTCGGCATCTCGGGCATCCAGCAGATGGGCGGCGCCTTCTATGTCGAACCGCTGTTCAACGGCGCCACCCTACTGATCGCCATCGGTATCGCCGGATATGCGCAGCGCAAGCGCAGCTCGGTCCGCCATGCCCGCAAACCTTCCGCCAAGACCTGAATTCACCCGCTCCAAGGAGGAGAGAACGATGAAGCCGACCCTGACCACCACTCTCGCCGCGCTGCTTGCGTCTGGCGTTACCCTGGGCGCCATGCCCGCGCTGGCTGACGCGGTGGAGGACGCCAAGGCCTATGTCGCGGAGGCCTCGCAGCCCAATCCACCCTGGACCGGGCCGACCACGGGCCCCGTCGCGCAGCAAGGCAAGACCATCGTCTATGTCTCGGCTGACCAGCGCAACGGTGGTGTCCTCGGCGTCAGCGAAGGGGTTGAGGAAGCCGCCGCTGCCATCGGATGGGAGGTGCGCGTGATCGACGGGCAGGGCTCAGTCTCGGGCCGCTCGGCGGCGATGCAGCAGGCCATCGCCCTGCAGCCTGACGGGATCATCCTCGGCTCGGTCGACGCCAACGAACAGGCCGAGGCGATCCGCCAGGCTGATGAGGCCGGGATCGTCGTCGTCGGCTGGCATTCCACCGCATCGACCGGCCCGTCGGACACGCACCCCATCTTCACCAACATCACCACCGACCCGCTCGAAATTTCCCGCGCGGCCGCCTCGCTTGCCGTGGCCGACAGCGACGGGACGGCCGGCGTGGTCATCTTCACCGACAGCGTTTACGAGATCGCCATCGCCAAGTCCGACGCCATGGCGGAAGTGATCGCCGCCTGCGAGGGCTGCTCGATCCTCAGCGTCGAGGATACGCCGCTGGCCGAGGCGAGCACCCGTATGCCGCCGCTCACCAATGCGCTCCTGCAGCGCTTTGGCGATCAATGGACATATTCGCTCACCATCAACGACCTGCCCTTCGACTTCATGGCCCCGGCCCTGATTTCCGCTGGCATTCCGCAGGACGGCCACCCGCGAAACATTTCGGCGGGCGACGGGTCCGAGGCGGCGTTCCAACGCATCCAGCAGAATTTCTACCAGTTCGCCACCGTGGCCGAACCGCTGAACCTGCATGGCTGGCAGGCCGTGGACGAGATGAACCGCGCCTTTGCCGGCGAGGCGGATTCGGGCTTCGTCGTGCCCGTACACCTCTTTACCCCCGACAACATCACCGAGGACGGCGGGGCCGACCTCTCCTACGACCCGGGCAACGGCTACCGTGAGGCCTACGGCGACATCTGGGGCATCAACTGAACCTGAAACGGGCGCGGGCCGTGGATGGCCCGCGCCACATCCCAAGGAGCATCACATGACCAAGAACTTTTGGCCCGACGACATTCGCCTCGTCATTTCCATCTCGATGCAGTTCGAGGCAGGCGGCGAGGCGCCATACGGCCCCGGTGGCCCCTTCTCGGGCTTCATCGACATGGACCCGGCCTATCCCGATTTCCCGACGAAGAGCTGGTATCGCTACGGATACGTCGAAGGCATCCAGCGGATGCTCGACCTCTGGGACAAGCACAGGATAAAGGTAACATCCCACATGGTCGGCAGCGCGGTCGACCGTAGCCCGGAAGTCGCAAAGGAAATCGTCGAGCGCGGCCATGAGGCCGCGGCGCATGGCCGCGACTGGATCATGCAGGTGGACCTGCAAGAGCCCGAGGAGCGCCGCTTTATCACCGACAACGTCGCCTCGATTGAACGCGCCACCGGGGTGCGGCCTGTGGGCTACAACGGCGCGGCCATGCGAGGCACCATCAACACGCTGAAAATCCTCCAGGACGAGGGCTTCCGCTATCATATCGACGACGTCAGCCGCGACGAACCCTTCCTGATACCCGTGCGGGGCAAGGATTTTGCCGTGGTACCCTATTCGATGACGCTGAACGACATCATCCAGTTCGAAGGCTACAAGTTCACCACCACCGAATTCGAACGCCAGCTCAAGGACGAGTTCGACCAGCTCTACGAGGAAGCGGGCCATCGCCGCCGGATGATGGCGATCTCCACCCACGACCGCGTGCAGGGCCGCCCATACCGGGTCAAATCGCTCGACCGGTTCCTGGAATATGCGCTCAAGCATCCAGGCGTCGTGGTCCTGCGAAAGGACGAGATCGCCGATTTCGCCTATGCCGCGCCCGACATAATCCGTGATCCCAACCCGCATGACGAATGGGCAGAGTGGGAGCAGAAGAATGGTGAGCAGATGATCGCGCCGATCGCGTGATCCCTGGGCCGGGGGCGGCCCTCCCGACGCGCCCGGCCCTTTACGCAGGAGACCCCATGACGGATCTGACGATCATTGGCGGCGGAATTGTCGGCATCGCCACGGCGCTGGAGGTGCAGCGCAGCTTTCCCGACCTCACGATCCGCGTGCTGGAGCGGGAGCCGGCGCTTGCCATGCATCAGACAGGGCGCAACAGCGGCGTGATACATGCAGGCATCTATTACGCCCCCGGCAGCCTCAAGGCGCGGTTCTGCCGCGAGGGGTTGGCCGAGACCGTACGCTTTTGCCAGGAGCACGGGCTACCCTACGATCAATGCGGCAAGCTGATCGTGGCCACCGATGCGGTCGAGATGGAGAGGCTGGCCATTCTGACCGACCGCGCAAGGCGGAACGGACTGGATGTGCGCCCGGTGGAGGCCGCCGAACTGCGCGAGCTGGAGCCGAACATTGTCGGCCTCGGCGCACTTCTCAGCCCCACCACGGGGATCGTCGACTACACCGCCGTCACCATCAAGATGGCCGAGTTGTTCACCGAATCGGGCGGAGAAATCCGCACCGGCGCCGATGTCGCCCGGATCGAGGAGGGCACCAACACCGTCACCTTGCATCTGGCCGACGGCGAGATCCTCAGCAGCGCCCGCCTCATCGTCTGTGCCGGGGCGCAGGCGGACCGGCTGGCTGCAATGTGCGGGGTCGGCGGGGACTTCGCCATCGTGCCCTTCAAGGGCGAATACTTCCGCCTCGCCCCGCGTCACGATGATGTTGTCCGCCACCTGATCTACCCGGTGCCAGATCCGACCATGCCCTTTCTTGGAATCCACCTGACGCGAATGATCGGCGGCTTCGTCACCGTAGGGCCCAATGCGGTTCTGTCGCTGGCTCGCGACCGCTATGGAAAGTTGTCAACGAACCGCCGTGACATCGCCGACATGGCGCGTTTCCCCGGCTTTTGGCGCGCGCTCGGCGCGAACCTGCCCGCCGGGCTGACCGAGGCCGCGAACTCCACCTTCCGTCGCCGGTATCTGCGGATGTGCCAGCGCTACTGCCCCTCGCTGGAGCTGTCGGACCTCAAGTCCCATCCGCCCGGCATCCGCGCCCAGGCCGTGATGCGGGACGGCACCCTGGTGCACGATTTCCTCATCCGCGAAACGCCGCGCACAATCCATATCTGCAACGCGCCTTCGCCCGCTGCGACCTCGGCTATCCCCATCGCGAAGCACATCCGCGACGCCGCGGCGAAGGCGTTCCACCTGAAAGGCCCTGTCCATGCTTTTTGACCTGCGCACGTATCGCTGCCGACCCGGCACCATTGGCAAACAGTTGAAACTCTACGAAGAACTCGGCTTCAGGGCGCAATCGCGCCATCTTGGCGCGCCGCTTTTCTATGGCACCGTCGAAACCGGCGATGTGAATTCCTACGTCCACCTCTGGGCCTATCAGGACGCCGCCGACCGAGAAGCCCGTCGCGCCGCACTTTATGCCGATCCCGATTGGCTGTCCTACCGTGACCGCGGTGCCGAACTGGGCTTCCAGACCGAACAGCAGAACACCCTTCTGCGCCCCGCCCCCTTCTGGTCCCCGACACGAAAGGCCACGTCATGACGGCATGGATGGCAGATCCCCTGATCTGGGGCATCGGACCACAGCGGTTCGAGGTCTTTCTCGAGCCCACCTGCCCCTTTTCGGGCCGCGCTTTCGGCAAGCTCTGGGACTTCCTCGATCACGCAGGTCCCGAACGGGTGTCCATCTGCATCCGTCTGCATTCTCAACCGTGGCACCTGTTCTCTGGGGTCATCACCCGTGCAATCCTCGCCGCCTCGACCCTGCCAGAGGGCAGGGAGGCCGCGCGGCGGGTGATGCAGGCGGTTTACGCGAAGCGAGAGGACTTCGAATTCGAGAACCACGCCACCGGCCCCAACCGCGATGCCACGCCCAACGACATTCTGTCCCGGATTGAGGCCCTCAGCGGCGTCAATCTCGTCACGCGCTTTGACACGCCGGGCCTAGACCGAGCGCTCAAATGGCACTGCAGATACGCCCGCCAGAACGGTATTCATGTGTCCCCGACCTTCATGGTCAACGGTCTGGTTGCGCCCACCTTGGGCAGCGGCGATCTGATCGAGAGTTGGGCGGCTGCGCTGGACTGAATGCGCGTTGAAAAGGTACGTCGTGGTTGAGCCTGACGGATGCTACCGGACGAATTTGAACCGGTTTCTGCCAGGAACGTCGCGCCTCCCCAGTTCCGTCGCAAAGGCTGCGCGAATTGGCAAAAGGGTCGGCACGAAGAATGGCGACCCGAGCCACGCCCCTTACGCGCGCGGCTCAGATGACCCGGCTGGGCGCTTCGACCCAGAGGCAAAGGCCGGATTGCCGGGCGATTGGGTGGGTTTGGATGGACGCGCGGATGCATTCTGAGAGAGCACAGGTCACGGATATTCGAAGGCTCGTTAAAGGGGATCTGGATGCGATCTTGCGACGTGTCGCACAACATGAGGATCGTACAGGCACTCCGATTTCCATATCAGACGCAAGCGCGCGCAGTGAAAATTACATTCCGCGGGAACGGCCGATCTGTCGTCCGTACGGCCAACACCGACGCCTGTCCTTGACGCAATAGGGTCAACAGCTGGTGGCGCACGCGATCAATATCGGACAGAATGCGCGGATGCACTTATCCGACGAAGGCAAGGCCGACACCGGCGAGCCGATCCTTAAACTCATCGGGCGGCAGCGCGGCGCATCGATCGCCAGCCGCGAGACGCGAGATGGCGCCCCCGTTTCCCATTCCAATATCCGCCTTCGGGGTGAGGGCGGCACGCTGTTTTTCGAAATCTGAGGCCAAAATGACCAAACCCTGCATCATCTGCGTCGCGATCACCGGGTCGGTGCCGACCAAGGCCAACAACCCCGCATTGCCTGTCACGGTCGCCGAACAGATCGAATCCACCCATGAATCCTTTGAGGCCGGCGCGGTGATCGCCCATTGCCATGTCCGCAATGACGATGAAACGCCCAGCTCGGACCCCGAAAAATTTGGCCGGCTCCTGGAAGGTCTGCACAAGCATTGCCCAGGAATGATTGTCCAGTTCTCCACAGGGGGTCGGTCAGGCGCGGGACAGGAGCGCGGCGGAATGCTGAGCCTGAAACCCGACATGGCCTCGCTGTCGGTAGGGTCGAACAACTTTCCGACCCGCGTCTACGAAAACCCGCCTGACCTTGTGGACTGGCTAGCCGCCGAAATGCGGGCATATCGCGTGAAGCCCGAAATCGAGGCTTTCGACCTTTCCCACATCTTCAAGGCCGCCGAGATGAACAGGGATGGGCGCATCCCTGGCAAGCTTTATGTCCAGTTCGTGATGGGGGTAAAGAACGCGATGCCGGTCGACCGCGAGGTCTTCGATTTTTACATCAGGACCGTGACGCGGCTGGCGCCCGATGCAGAATGGTGCGCGGCCGGGGTCGGCCGGGATCAGATTACCGTCAACGAATGGTGCGTCCGCGAGGGCGGCCATGCGCGAACGGGCCTTGAAGATAACATGCGGCTCGACAGGGACCGGCTGGCGCCATCGAATGCAGCGCTCGTCCGCCGCGTGACAGAGCTGTGCGAGAAATACGAACGCCCGGTTGCTACTTGGCAAGAGGCACGTGCGCTGCTCGACCTGGCGTAGCGGGCCGAAGACCAGCCTGGCCCGCGCTCCGCTTCAGAACCGCGACCTGAGCGAGCGGACGCCCTTCGCAAGCACGCCCAGATCGATGCCAACTGCGGTGAAAAGCGTGCCAAGCTCCATGCAGCGGCGGGCGAAGTCCTCGTCCAGAGTAAGGATACCGGCGGGAACGTTCACCTTCTTCAGCCGCCCGATGGCATCTTCGATTGCTGCGACGACTTCCGGATGACCCGGTGCGCCCGGATGGCCCATGCTGGCCGCGAGATCGGACGGGCCGATAAAGATGCCTTCGACTCCCTCGACCGTGGCAATCTCCTCCAACCGATCAAGCGCGATTGCGGTTTCCACCTGCAACAGAAGGCAGATTTCTGCTTCGGCCGTCTCTGTGTAGCGATCGACCGCGCCGAAACGGCTCGCGCGGGTCAATCCCGCGACACCGCGAATGCCTGCGGGCGGGTAGCGCACGGCACGAACGGCGGCCTCCGCCTCTTCCACGGACTGGATGTAAGGCAGAAGCAGGGTTTGCGCTCCAAGATCGAGAATCCGCTTGATCAGTACCGGATCGTTGAAGGCCGGGCGTACGATGGCCGAAACTTGGGGATATCCGGCGATGGCCTGAAGCGCGGGCAGAACATCGGTCACATCCACCGGGCTGTGCTCGGTATCGACCACCACCCAGTCGAAACCGCATCCGGCCAGCAGTTCCGGCACCAGATTTCCACCGATGGCGTTCCAGATGCCAATCTGATGGCGGCCTGCGCGAAGCGCGCTCTTGAAGCGATTCTCCGGGTTTTTCATCTTTCAGCCCTACCCTTGTTCCCGTCGCGGCAGGAATGCCGCGCATGATCGGTTCCCGACCCTGCGATTTCGCGGGCCATTCGCATTTTCATGTGACGATCAGGCTACCCATGCGGCGCATCGCCAGTGCGTATCCCTCCACCCCGAACCCGGCGATCACACCGTCGGCGCGCAGCGATGTATAGGAATGATGCCGAAACGCCTCGCGCTTGTGGATGTTGGAGATATGCACCTCCAGAACCGGGCCTTCGAATGCATTCAGTGCGTCGAGCACAGCGATAGACGTGTGGCTCAGCGCGGCCGGATTGATGATGATGCCCGCCGCCGCTTCGCGCGCCTCGTGTATCCAGTCGACGATCTGGCCTTCCCAATTGGATTGCAACTGGCGCACCTCCAGCCCGAACTCGTCACCGACGGCTTTGCACTGCGCCTCCACATCAGAAAGCGTGTCATGGCCGTAAATCTCGGGTTGGCGCTTGCCCAGAAGGTTGAGGTTCGGCCCGTTCAGAATGAAAATCGTTTTGCTCATCTCTCGTCCCTGCTGCCTGCGTTCTGCTTGCCGGACCGCGAACGAAAAGCCGACCTTGGCAGCCGTTCGGGTGAAATCATGTTCGACAGAAGTCGACCAGCATCGGCATGCCATATCCGCCGACGCGGGTCAAAGCAGTCAACGATTTTGCGTTCCACCAGAGCTCCCCGGCCAACGTGTGTGGTACCGCGTTCCGCCGCCTTTGACCTTCGATCACATCGTGCAGCAGATCCGAAACGCGTCAGTGGCGCAGAATCTCGACGATGGACAGAACGATCAGCGCGGCCATGACGAGGTTGAAGACCTTCAGTCGCTTTGCGGTGGTCAACCATCGGGCGATGGCCTGACCGGCATAGGTCCAGGTTGCGGCCGAGCCGAGACCAAGCGCCAGGAACATCGCTGCGACGATGCCGGCCGTGGCGACAGGCGCCGTTGGAAGGATGAACTGTGACGTCGCGGCGACCGCCATCGACCATGCCTTGGGGTTAATCCACTGGAAACCCAGCGCCTCGACAAAATGCATCGGTCGGGCATCGGCGGATTTCGACCCTATTCCGCCTGAAGTCGCGATTTTCCAGGCAATCCACAAGAGCAGCGCCGCGCCGCCCCAGCGCAGTGCCTCGCGCAAGACGGCACTTGTCTGGAACAGGCCGCCCAGCACCAGACCGACGATCAACAGCATCAGTGGGAAGCCCGTCGCCACGCCCAGCAGATGCGGGATGGTGCGGCGAAAGCCGAAATTCGCGCCGGAAGCGGCAAGCATCGCATTGTTCGGACCCGGCGTGAACAGCGTCGCAATTGCGAGGGCTGCAAGCGCCGGAAGGGTTTCCAGTGGCATCGGGCGGTCCTGTTCGGATGACCGGCCCATCCTGCCTTGGCAACGCGAACGACTTCAAGCGAGCAATTGTTCCCGGGACAATTCAAATCCCGAGGCGATCCACCGCGCCTCAAGCGCTTGCAACCGCCGACCCAATTCCGGCCCCGAAAAGGCGGGCATGAGGTCGGCCGCGCGCAACGGGAATGTGGCACAGGCGCCCAGCGCGACCGCGTCTTCCCATCCAGTGGGCGGCAGCGCCTCAAAAACAGCGGCGCGCAGGAAGACGATGTCGCGGGCAAGGTCGGCACCGTGGCGATAGGCCAGTTCCGCCGCCCCTACCGCACTGCCGACACCTTCGCGCAGGATATCGAGTCTGCGCGCCTCGTCCCGCGACAGGCGGAAAGCATGCACATGGCCGTCCCCGCCGAGCGCGGCAAGACGGCGCAGCCAGTCGGGCGCATACGGGTTTTCCACATGTACAAGTGGTGCCAGCGCTTTGGCCTCTGCCCCCGGCAGGATCCGAGCCAGAATACCGGTCGCTTGCATCGCCGCGACCGCAGGGGCGGGGTCGGGCGCGGCCAGCAGGCGCCTCATCTCATGGCCGATCCGTTCGCGTGAAAGCGTATCTATTCCGTCCGAATTTTCCGCACACGCGGCCAGAGCCTCTGCGTCCATGCCCTCTGCCGTATCGCCATACCAGGCGTGGAACCTGAAAAACCGCAAGATGCGCAGATAGTCCTCGCGGATGCGGGCATCGGCATCGCCGACGAAACGCACGCGGCGCGCCTGAAGGTCGGGCAGACCGTTCAGCGGATCAACGATCCGGCCGGTCGCATCGGCATAAAGTGCGTTCATGGTGAAATCCCGGCGGCCGGCATCGTCCCTGATGTCCGTCGCATAGGCGACCGTCGCGCGGCGGCCATCGGTCGCGACATCACGGCGGAATGTCGTGACCTCGTGCGGTTCGCCGTTCACGACGATGGTCACGGTGCCGTGGTCGATCCCTGTGGGCACGACCTTCAGACCGGCCGTCTTCGCCAAGCCCACCACCCGTTCGGGCACGGCATCGGTGGCGATATCGATATCCGCAACCGTCGCACCGATCAGCGCGTTCCGCACGCAACCGCCAACCAGAAGCCCCTGATGCCCGGCATCGGTCAGAAGGTGCAGGACCGTCTGCACCCCCTCCCCCCTAATCCACTCATCGGTGATCTTCATTGTGCCATCCGGTCCGCCAGCGCACGCAGGATACGCGCGGTTGCCCCCCAGATGTAATAGGGACCGTAGGGCACGACATAGTAGCGCCGCCGCACCCCGCGCCACATCCGTCCCTCGACGCTGAAGCGCGCCGGATCAGTGACATGGGCAAACGGCACCGAAAAGACCTCCTCCACCTCGCCCGCTTCGGGAACAGGGGAAAAAACGTCTCTAACTAAGCCGAAAACAGGCGTAACCATGAACCCGGTCACGGTTTCATGCGCTCCCCAGGTACCCAGAATTTCAACATCCTGCCGCGGCAATCCAATCTCTTCCTCTGCCTCGCGCAGAGCGGCATCCACGGGTCCGGGATCTGTGTCGTCGATCTTGCCGCCGGGAAAGGCGATCTGGCCGGGGTGGTGCTTCAGCCGGGAGGAGCGTTTCGTCAGGATCACCCGCGCACCGTCCGGACCGACGGTCAGCGGCACCAGAACCGCGGCAGGTTTAAGAACGCGGCCCTTGGGCAACACTGTGCCGGGGTTCAGGTCATAATCCGAGGTCTCGCGCCCCGGCTGCATCAGCGCCTGCCGGAGAGTGCCGATCGGATCAGCCGTCATCACCCGGCGCCTTCGTGGCTTCAAAGCCTAGCGTCGCAGGATCAAATTCGTAATGCGCGCCACAGAACTGGCAGTCGGCGGTGACGATGCCGTCGTCGGTCGTCATATGACCGATATCCTTGGCCGAATAGATCGACAGGCTGTCGCGCACCTTGTCCGATGAGCAGGAGCAGCCGAACTGCACGGCCTGCGCGTCGAAAACGCGCGGCGTTTCCTCATGGAAAAGCCGGACCAGCAAGTCGGTCGGCGTGACGGAGGGTCCGATCAGCTCCATCTCTTCGACCGTAGACAATAGGTGATTGGCGCGGGACCAGTTTTCGCCCTCCTCGTCATCAAGGATATCCTCGGCTGCCAGAAGCCCGTCTTCTCCGCTGCCGCCATCCTCGGACGAGGCCGGGATCGAGGCCTTGGGCATCGCCTGTAGCATGACGCCGCCCGCCCGCCAGCGTTCGGCGGAGCCCGGCAGGGTCGAACGGCCGAAGGACAGGGCGAAACTTGTCGGCAACTGTTCGGATTGGGCAAAATATGTCTCTGCACAGGCGGAAAGCGCCCCGCCCGTCAATGGTGTAATGCCCTGATAGGGGACGTTCCCGGCGCCTTGGTCCAAAAGGATCGCGAAGTAACCCTGGCCAATCTGGTCAAAACCGGGGCCTTGGTGATCCAGCCGTTCGTCATCGTAGGACGCCCAGGCACGGATCTGCGCGGCGGCCCCTTCCGTTGCCGGGGCGTAATAGTCTGTCGCGATGATCCGGACAGGCCCGTCGCCGCGGATTTGCAGCGACAGCTTCCAGCGCAGCTTGATCGTCTGACCGATCAGAGCGGTCAGCAGCGCGGCCTCGGCCACCAAAGCCTCCACCACGGCGGGATAGTTGTGCTGCGTCAGGATGCGGTCAAGCACACCGTCCAGCCGCGCCACCCGGCCACGGATATCGGAGCGGTCAAGCTGGAACGGCAGAACCGTATCGTCCCAGGCAATCTGCGAAAGGCTGGTCATTCATCATTCCTTCAAGGCTTGCGTCCTGCCATACCGCCTGAATATGGGGACGACAACCACATGGCAAAGGGGGGCAGGCATGATCCGGCGATTCGGCGAAGCACTGGTACGGGGTCAGCGATACGGCATCCGGCATGGCGTCTATGCGGTGCTTTTGAGGGGCCAGGAGGTGCTGATCACCCATCAGGCGGAGCCCGAGCCGGAGTTTCAGCTTCCAGGCGGCGGCATTGATCCAGGCGAAACGCCATTGCGCGCGCTGTACCGCGAAGTGCGCGAAGAAACCGGGTGGTCCATCGCGGCACCGAAGCGCCTGGGTGCGTTCCGCCGCTTTGTCTACATGCCGGAATACGACAAATGGGCCGAGAAGCTGTGCACGATCTACCTTGCATTCCCGGTTCGCAGCCTGGCCGCCCCTAGCGAGCCGGGGCATGAGGCGGTCTGGATGCAGGCAGCGGATGCGATTCCGCTTTTGGGCAATGACGGCGACCGGCATTTTCTGGAGCGCGCGCTTCGGTTCTGCTAGTCCGCCATCTGCGTGTCCCCTTTGAATTCGAACAGAACGCCAGAGACATCGTCGCCGAACTCGCGGCAGGCATGGTCGCTGACGTGCCAGACCAAAGCCTCCAGAAATTTGCTGCCGCGCAGGTCGTGGAAGGCTGTCATCAAGCGCGTCAGCCCCTCTTCACCAAGCTGATTGCCGGCGGCATCTTCCGCCTCGGTAATCCCGTCGGACATCAGGAACAGCCGGTCGCCAGGTTCAAGTCGCGCCTCGAAAGCCTCCCATGACGCCAGGTCGACCAGACCGATTGGCAGGCCGCCGGTGCCGAAATATTCGATCCTTCCATCTGCGCGCTGGATTGCCGGATGCGGGTGGCCCGCCTGAATCATCGCGACCTTGCCAGAGATCAGGTCAACATCGGCATAGGCCATTGTGAAATAGCTTTCGGTCCGCATCTCCTGCAACACGACATCGTTGAACTGTCGGGCCACCTCCGCCGGGGGGCAGGCGTCGTAGGTACCTAGTTCGGACTGCGCGAGCGCGATATTCTGCTCTGGTGAGTTGCCGGACAGAAAGCCCGCCAGCCGTGCCGTCATAAGAGCCGAAGTTATGCCATGACCTGACACGTCGATGGAATAGATCCCGACCCGTGTCGCGTTGATCGGGAAAAACCCAACGAGATCGCCGCCGACATGGCCTGACGGACGCAGCAACAGGCTGATCTCGGCCGTACCAAAGTCGCGGTGACGTTCCCGCAAAAGGCTTTGCTGAAGCTTCTTCGCCTCTATCAGGTCTCGGTCGATCGAATCGTATAGCGCCTGCAACTCCTCAAGCGTCGAGGTCAAAAGCCGGTTCTTTTCGGTCAACTCACGTTCCATGCCCAGAATGCGTTCCCCCGCGGCGATCCGGGCACGCAGTTCGTCCCCGCTGACCGGTTTGGTCAGAAAGTCATCCGCGCCGCCATTCAGGCCACGCGCGACTTCGGCGGTTTCGGTCCGTGAGGTCAGAAGGATGAAATAGACGTAGCTCCCCTGAACCTGCTTCCTCAAAGCCTGACAGAATTCAATGCCCGACATTCCGGGCATCATCAGGTCGGAGATGACCAGATCGGGCGGATCGGTCACGGCCAGGCGAAGCGCCTCATCGCCGCTGCCCGCCTCCACATAAGAATATCCAGCGCGGGCGAGTTGTGCGCACAGTATCCTGCGCTGCGTCCGGCTGTCATCGACCACCATCACCCGCCGGAGCGGGGTGGTGATTTTACCCGCTAAAGCATTGTCCTGCATGACCGAAGCGGCAACCTGCATACCAATACCCTCGTTCTGCCTCTTCCGGGTCTGCGGAACAGGTAACGAGTTGCGGGTTAAGATGCGCTGAACGGTGTTCCGCGGTGCCCGCACGGCTTTAACGGCACTGAAACGATCCGGGCTTAGCGTCCGGTCGAGAAGACGCGAAGGGTCGGCAACCGCAATGATCGATTGGAGGCGCATCGATGAATTGCAGGCAGAAATCGGCCCCGACGGATTTGCCGAAGTCGTCGAGCTTTTCCTTGAGGAAGTCGAAGAGGTCGTAACGCGCCTCAGGATGGCGCCCGACCCGGCAAGGTTCGCGGCCGACATGCATTTCCTGAAGGGCGGCGCCTGGAACCTGGGCTTCACCGTATTCGGCAACCTATGTGAGGATGGGGAAAAGAAAGCGGCGGCGGGCAAGCCCGACGAAATCGATCTGTTCCGCATCCTCGACAGCTACTCTGCCTCCAAGGAGGCATTTCTGATCAGCCTTGCCGACAGAAACGGCACGACCGCATGACCCGGATCAGATCAGGAATTCGGCGAGGGCTTCGTCCTCCGTAATGTCGCGATAGGCAAATGCGGCCTCATTCAGCTTTCGCGTCAGGACGGCAAAATTCTCTGCATCCTTCGTCTCGATCCCGATCAGGACCGAACCGAAGTTGCGCGCTGATTTTTTCAGGTATTCGAATCGCGCGATGTCATCATCGGGTCCGAGCATGGTCAGAAACTCCCGCAGGGCCCCCGGGCGCTGCGGCATGCGCAGGATGAAGTATTTCTTGAGACCGGCAAAGCGCTGCGCGCGTTCCTTGACCTCGGGCAGCCGTTCGAAATCGAAATTTCCGCCCGAAGTGATGCAGACGACCGATTTGCCACGTATTTCGTCCGCCAGTCCGGGCAGTGCATCCACCGCGAGCGCCCCGGCCGGCTCCAGCACGATGCCTTCGACATTCAGCATCTCCAGCATGGTAATGCAGATGCGATCCTCGGGCGCGGCGAGGATGTCAGCAGCAGAGACGCCTTCAAGCCGGGCGAAGGGTTCCGCCCCGATCCGGGCAACGGCCGCACCGTCGACAAAGCTGTTCAGCTTCTTCAGCGTCACCGGTTCGCCCGCCGCAACGGCCGCCGCCAGGCTGGCGCCACCAGCCGGCTCGACATAGCGGAACCGGGTCACGGGCGCGGCCTCGGTCAGATAGCTGGTCACACCAGAGGCAAGCCCGCCGCCACCCACGGGCAACACAACCAGATCGGGCGCACGCTCCAACTGTTCGAGAATTTCGACCGCGACACTCGCCTGGCCCTCGATCACGTCCGGATCGTCGAAGGGCGACAGGAAATGCGCGCCCGCCTCGGCGCAAAATGCCTGCGCGGCGGCCAATGTCTGATCGAAATAATCGCCTGTCAGGCGAATCTCCACGTGATCGCCGCCAAAGACCCTGGTCTTGTCGATTTTCTGCTGCGGTGTCGTCACCGGCATGAATACGGTGCCCCGGACCCCGAAATGCCGGCAGGCATAGGCAACGCCCTGCGCGTGGTTACCCGCACTCGCACAGACGAAATGGCCGTGTTCCGGTTCGGCCGTCAGAACCTTGCGCATCGCGGTAAAGGCGCCGCGCAGCTTGTAACTTCGCACCGGCGTCAGATCTTCGCGCTTCAGCCAGATGTCTGCTCCATAGCGCGCTGACAGATGGTCATTGCGCTGCAGGGGTGTCGGCGGAAACAGGTCGCGCAAGGCCTGCGTCGTCTCAAGAACCTGTCTGGTAAATCTGCTCATATCCCGTTCCCGGCGTCGCGATCACTCGATCGTCCGGCCCTCGATGCAGATGCCATAGATCGTCGTGAGGATCGACAGGCCCAACATCGTGCTGATCCATTGTGCGACCCCATTGACCAGACCCGCCAGCACGGCCGAAACGCCGAAAAACGGCAGCGCCGCCTGACCAAGCAGCACGCTGAACAGCGCGAACATCAGCGCAACTGCAAGGATCGTGCCCGAGAGCGGCCGCGTCGCCTCCCATGATTGCCGCAAAGATCCGCTTTCGTTTACGGCGCTCGCGGGCAGGACCAGTGAGATCCGCTGGATCAGCCAGAGAAGCGTGCCGAACCAGCCAAGCCAGAGCAGACCTGCCAGAACCGGCGATTGCGCGAGCGCCGCGAGCGCCCCGATGATCAGCCCGGCCACGACCGAGGTGACAATGGCAACAAGCATGATCAGGAGTGACCAGCCAAGATAGCCCAGAATCCGGTCGCCATGAAAGGCGGGCATCACCGCGCCCGGATATTCCTCACGCAGGCAATAGCGGTGCCAGGCCACCGCGACCCAGAGCGTCGCCACCAGATAGGCGATAAGCCAAATCAGGAACGGGCCGCTCAGAAGGTTGGAAAGCTGGTCTGCGGGCGCTGCGGCATCGCCGACCCCACCCGACGGCAAAACAAAGACGCCAAGCACCGCAACTACGATCATCGGCATGCTGACCCTGAGCGCCGCGCCGAAATTGCCGAACACCATCCGGAACGCATGAATGAAGATACGGAATGCCATGTTGTCCTCTGCCCGTCGTGGTTGTCCCGTCGTTATCGCAAGCGCGGGGACCGGTCAAAGGGGATCGCCGGTCACCTTGCCCTGCGCCCGAAAAACCGTTATCGCGCGCGGGCCAATTGACGTGAAGGAACGCCCATGTCCGCGCCCAAGAAAGTCGTCCTCGCCTATTCCGGCGGTCTTGATACCTCGATCATTCTGAAATGGCTGCAAACCGAATATGGCTGCGAGGTCGTGACCTTCACGGCCGATCTGGGTCAGGGTGAGGAACTGGATCCGGCGCGCAAGAAGGCAGAACTGCTGGGGATCAAGCCCGAGAATATCTATATCGAGGATGTGCGCGAGGAATTTGTGCGCGATTTCGTCTTTCCGATGTTCCGGGCGAACGCGCTTTACGAAGGGCTCTACCTTCTCGGAACATCCATCGCCCGCCCGCTGATTTCCAAGCGTCTGGTCGAGATCGCGGCAGAAACGGGCGCCGATGCCGTCGCCCATGGCGCGACCGGCAAGGGTAACGATCAGGTGCGGTTCGAACTGTCCGCCTATGCGCTCAACCCCATGATCCGCGTCATCGCGCCCTGGCGGGAATGGGACCTGACATCGCGCACGCGGCTGCTGGAGTTCGCAGAGCAGAACCAGATTCCGATCGCCAAGGACAAACGCGGCGAGGCACCGTTCTCTGTCGACGCGAACCTTCTGCACACCTCGTCCGAGGGCAAGGTTCTGGAAAACCCGGGCGAGGAGGCGCCGGACTACGTTTTGCAGCGTATCACCCGGCCCGAAGTTGCGCCGGATCAGCCGGAATTCGTGGAAATCACCTTTGAGAAGGGCGACGCGGTCGCTATCAATGGCGAGATCATGAGCCCGGCAACGATCCTGACCCGGCTCAATGAGCTTGGCGGCAAACACGGCGTCGGCATTCTCGATCTGGTCGAAAACCGCTTTGTCGGCATGAAGTCGCGTGGCGTCTATGAAACGCCCGGCGGCACGATCCTGCTGGAAGCGCATCGCGGGATCGAGCAGATCACGCTCGACGCGGGCTCGGGCCACCTCAAGGACTCGATCATGCCGCGCTACGCCGAGCTGATCTATAACGGCTTCTGGTTCAGCCCCGAACGCGAGATGTTGCAGGCGCTGATCGACAAGAGTCAGGAACACGTCTCGGGCACCGTGCGCGTGAAGCTTTACAAGGGCTCGGCCCGTACCGTCGCCCGCTGGTCGGACAGGTCGCTCTATTCCGAAAAGCACGTGACGTTCGAGGAGGACGCCGGCGCCTACGATCAGAAGGACGCCGAAGGCTTCATCCGCTTGAACGCGCTGCGCCTGAAGCTGATCGCGACGCGGAACGCGCGGGCGAAGGGCTGACGTCATCCGTGACGCAACGCACCGGTTGCGAAGCAGTCGCGACCGGTTCTAGATCCTCCCGTGACATATGGGAGGATTTCATGCCGCTGGACGCCATCGCCGCCGATATCAGCAAGACGCTAGAGACGAAAAGCTTCACCGGCTCCCTGAAGTTCGATTGCGGCGGGGCCGGGGTGATCGTTTTGGCGGACGGCATCGCGTCGACTGCCGATCGCGATACGGATTGCACGCTTAAGATCAGCGAGGACAACCTCGTGAAGCTGCTGACCGGCAAGCTGAACCCTATGACCGGCGTCATGATGGGCAAGCTCAAGGTCTCCGTCGATCTGACCGTCGCGATGGGTCTGGCCAAGCTTCTCGGCTGACACATACCCCACGATCCCGTGACCTCACGGGAAGATGAGTTGCCCAAGGACGTCGTTCCCCGTTTCCTCCGTCAAAACGGAGTGAATGAATGTTTCGACTGATCCTTGCCTTCCTGATGCTGACAAGCCCCGCAATGGCCGCAACCGAAACCGCCGTCGTGGCGGGTGGCTGTTTCTGGTGCGTGGAATCCGACTTCGAAAGCGTGCCGGGCGTGAAATCCGTCGTGTCGGGTTACACCGGCGGCACCGTCAAGAACCCGACCTACAAGCAGGTGACGAAGGGCGGAACCGGGCACTACGAGGCGGTGGAAATCCATTTCGATCCGGCGAAGATCAGCTATTCGAAGATCGTCGCGCTCTTTTTCCGCTCGGTCGACCCGACCGATGCGGGCGGGCAGTTCTGCGACCGGGGCGACAGCTACCGGACCGCGATCTTCGCAAAGAATGAAGGTCAGCGTGCAGCGGCGGAAAAGGCCAAAGCGGATGCGATGGCGGCACTCGGCCGCAAGATCGTGACACCCATCTTGAATGCCGGGCCCTTCTACAAGGCCGAGGACTATCACCAGGACTATTATAAGGGTAATGACCTCGTCCTGACCCGGCGCGGACCGAAACGGCAGTCAGAGGCTTACAAATTCTACCGCAATGCCTGCGGCCGCGATCAGCGGATCAAGCAACTCTGGGGAAGTGCAGCGGCCTTTACCCACTAAGACGGTTTTGCAGCCCCGGTTCGCATCGGGGCTGTTCCTGTCACTGTCCCAAGCGACAAGCGGCAATGACCGCCATGTTGACGATGTCGTTCACGGTCGAACCCGTCGAACACATCTGAATCGGCTTGTCGACGCCGGTCAGGATCGGACCGATCACCGTTGCGCCAGCCATCTCCTGCAACAGTTTCACCGAGATCGACGCCGAATGCCGGGCAGGTACGACCAGCACATTCGCGGGGCCCGACAGGCGGCAGAAAGGGTAGTGCGCCATCTGTTCCATGTTCAGCGCGACGTCGACGGTCATCTCGCCTTCGTACTCAAAATCCACACCGCGCGCGTCCAGCACCTTCGGTGCCTGGTGCATCTTTGTCGCTCGCTCTGAAACGGGATACCCAAAGGTCGAGAAAGACAGGAAGGCAACGCGCGGTTCGATCCCCAGCCCGCGCGCAACCGCCGCACCGCGTTCGGCGATATCTGCAAGGTCGTTCTCATCTGGCCATTCATGGACCAGCGTATCGCCGATAAAGATGATCCGGCCCCTATGCAGGACGGCGGTGATGCCTACCGCTCCATCTTCGGCGCGGACATCGAAGACGTGATTGATCAGACCCAGCACATGGGCGGACTTGCGTGTCGCGCCGGTGACGAGCCCGTCGCCATGGCCATGCGCCAGCATGAGCGCCGAAAACACGTGCCGGTCCCGCGCAGCGAGCCGGTGAACATCATGCCGGTCGAACCCTTTCCGTTGCAGGCGTTCGTAAAGAAACTCCTTGTAGGTGCCGAGTTCGGTCGTGTTCGCGGCATTCACCACCTCAAGCTCCGCCACGGCATCGGCGAGTCCCTCGGCGGTCAGCTTCTCCTTCACATCGGCCTCGCGCCCCACGACCAGCGCCTTGCCTAGCCCGGCGCGTTGGTAGGAAACGGCGGCGTGCAGAACGCGCGGGTCATCGCCTTCGGCAAAGATCATGCGCGCCTGTGCCTGACGAGCGCGGGCATGAATGCCCTGAAGGATGGAGGCCGTTGGATCCATCCGCGTCTTGAGGTTCAGCTCATAGGCTTCCATGTCGATGATCGGGCGGCGGGCAACGCCGGTATCCATCCCGGCCTTGGCAACTGCCGGCGGGATCACATGAATAAGGCGCGGGTCGAAGGGTGTCGGGATGATGTAGTCGCGCCCGAAGGTCAGCTTGCGGCCATAGGCCATGGCAACCTCTTCCGGCACCGGCTGACGGGCGAGCCGCGCCAATGCCTCCGCACAGGCGATCTTCATCTCGTCGTTGATCGCGCGCGCATGGATGTCGAGCGCGCCACGGAAGAGATAGGGGAAGCCAAGGACGTTGTTCACCTGGTTGGGATAATCCGACCGACCGGTTGCAACGATGGCATCCTCGCGTACGGCATGCGCCTCTTCCGGCGTGATCTCGGGGTCAGGGTTGGCCATGGCAAAGATGACCGGATTCGGCGCCATGCTTTCGACCATCTCGGACGTGACCGCACCCTTTGCCGAAACGCCGAGGAAAACGTCCGCCCCCCGCATCGCCTCTTCCAGCGTCCGCGCATCGGTCCGCGCGGCATGGGCGGACTTCCACTGGTTCATGCCTTCGGTCCGGCCCTGCCAGATCACGCCCTTGGTGTCGCACATGATGCAGTTGTCGTGCCTGGCGCCCATTGCCTTGATCAGTTCAAGGCAGGCGATCCCGGCAGCGCCGGCCCCATTCAGCACGATTTTGCAATCTCCAAGCTTCTTGCCCGAAATCTCCAGCGCGTTGATCAACCCGGCCGCGCAGATCACCGCTGTGCCATGCTGGTCGTCATGGAAGACCGGGATATCCATGATCTCCTTCAGCCGGCTCTCGATGATGAAGCATTCCGGCGCCTTGATGTCTTCAAGGTTGATGCCGCCGAAGGTCGGACCCATGAGCTTGACGGCCTGAATGATCTCGTCCGGGTCTTCGGTATCCAGTTCGATATCGATGGCGTTGACATCGGCGAAGCGCTTGAAAAGTACCGCCTTGCCCTCCATGACCGGTTTCGAGGCCAGCGCCCCGAGATTGCCGAGGCCGAGGATCGCAGTACCGTTCGACACCACGGCGACCATGTTGCCCTTGACCGTATAGTCATAGGCCGTGCCGGGATCGGCGGCGATGGCCTCCACCGGGACCGCAACACCTGGCGAATAGGCCAGCGACAAGTCGCGCTGTGTCGCCATCGGCTTGGAGGCGTTGATCTCATATTTCCCGGGCGCCGGGTTCAGGTGATAGGCAAGCGCCTCTTCCGGGGTGACGCGGTTCTTGGGGGCCATTAGCGACAGTTCCTTCAGCGTTTCCGCCCTCATAGCGCCCCGGTCACATCGCCACAATGCAAAGGATTTGCCGCTTCCGTCCCGTGGCACGGTTTTGTAGGGTCGCGCGGAAGCGCGAGGGGGATCGAGTGAACGCTCAGGACGGCAATGTAACGCCGATGATGGCGCAGTATCTGGAGATCAAGGGGCGCTATGCCGACGCGCTCCTTTTCTACCGGATGGGCGACTTTTACGAAATGTTCTTTGACGATGCCGAAGCGGCGGCGGCGGCGCTGGACATCGCGCTGACCAAACGAGGACAGCACCTGGGCAAGGACATTCCGATGTGCGGCGTGCCGGTTCATTCGGCCGAGGGCTATCTGCTGGCCCTGATCCGCAAGGGATTCCGTGTCGCCATTGCCGAACAAATGGAAGACCCGGCCGAAGCGAAGAAACGCGGATCGAAATCTGTGGTTGCCCGCGATGTCGTGCGGCTGGTGACACCCGGCACGCTGACCGAGGAAAGCCTGCTGGAGGCGCGTCGGCACAACTTTCTGGCCGCCTGGTCCGAGGTAAGGGATGCGGCCGCCTTGGCCTGGGTCGATATTTCGACAGGCGAGTTCCGTGTGGTCCCCTGTGCGGTGGCACGGCTGTCGCCTGAACTCGCCCGCCTCGCCCCCCGCGAGGTGATTGTAAGCGAGACGAAAGAAGCCGATTTGGCTGGAATAGTCTCTGATTCAGGGGCCGCAATGACGCCGCTTTCGCGCGGGTCCTTCGACAGCACGGGGGCGGAAAAACGGCTGTGCGACCTATACGATGTCGCCACTTTGGACGCCTTTGGCAGCTTCGACCGAGCCGAAACCTCTGCCATGGGGGCGATTGTCGAATATCTGGACCTCACCCAGAGGGGCAAGCTGCCTTTGCTACGGCCGCCGGTGAAAGAAGCGCCTGGCGGGTCGGTGCAGATCGACGCCGCAACGCGACGCAATCTGGAAATCACGCAAGCCCTGTCGGGTGGACGGGACGGGTCGCTCATCGCCGCAATCGACAGGACGGTGACGGCTGGCGGCGCGCGCCTTCTGGAGCGGCGGCTGTCGGCACCATCCCGCGATTTGGGGGAAATCCGTACGCGACTTGAGGCGGTGCGGTTTCTGACAGGCGAAGCGCGTCTTGCCGAAAGCCTGCGCGCCGATCTGCGGAAGGCCCCTGACATGGATCGGGCCTTGTCCCGTCTCGCGCTGGACCGGGGCGGGCCGCGCGATTTGGCAGCAATCCGGTCGGGACTGGCAGAGGCGGGGCGGATAGCTGGACGATTGGCGGGCGATGTTCCCGAACGACTGGCGGGCGCGGCGAAGAACCTTGTCGGGTTTGATGATCTGGTGACCTATCTCGATGCCGCGCTGGTCGCTGAACCGCCGCTCCTCGCCCGCGACGGCGGTTTCATCGCAGCGGGTCACAATACCGAACTTGATGAGGCGCGCCAGCTTCGCGATGAGGGTCGTGGGGTCATTGCGAAGATGCAGGCCGAATATATTGCGCAGACCAGCATCCAGAGCCTGAAGATCAAACACAACAACGTTCTGGGCTACTTCATCGAGACGACTGCGACCCATGCCGAAAAGATGCTCTCGGCGCCATTGAACGAAACCTTCATCCACCGTCAGACCACGGCCAATCAGGTACGCTTCACCACCGTGCCGCTGTCGGAGATGGAAACAAAGATTCTCAACGCCGGCAACCTTGCGCTGGAGATCGAAAAAAGGCTCTACGACGGCCTGAAAGCCATGATTCTGGACGCCTCGGCGCTGATTTCCGGGGCCGCACGGGCGCTGGCCGAGA
>JAUIDM010000383.1 GCA_030428915.1 Alphaproteobacteria bacterium
GCCACTGTCACGGATTGGGCACAAATCCTTGTTGTCCATAAGGTTAACTTGATTTTGAAAGGCAATGGCCCATGCTTGAACGGTGGGGGGAGCGTTTGTGATGAATGATATTTTGCCGAAGGAAGTGCGCGCTGGTCTGGAAGAGGCCCGCAAAAGGGACTTGAAGCGGCGGTCGCGCCTTAGGGTTATGGCAGGCGACGATGTCTATCCGATTCTCAGGTTCTGGGACTCAGGTTTCGCACTTGATGCCGATCAGGTGGAGCACCTGCGCGGACTCGTCGACATCTACGACGGGGCCCGTCACTTGTACCAGTCGCTGATCATCGCATCCGATTTCGAAAATGGCGAACTGATCTGCACGATGAAGCGGTCAACGATGGCGCATGACACTGTACCGCTTGATTATGTGCGCGAAGAAGACGCGCCGAGGGGCTATCTGCCGCGCGTCTGACGACTCATGGCTCAGGGCCGGATCTCGACCTCCGTACCGATCGGGGTCACGCGCCATAGCTCTTCGATTTCCGCGTCAGAAACGGCAATGCAGCCTGCCGTCCAGTCATGGCGCAATGTCGCCTTGCCGAAAAACGCGTTCGGCTGACCATGAATGAAGATATCGCCGCCAGGGTCGTAACCACCAGCCGAAGCGCGGATCAGGTCGTCCTGTTGCGGATAGTTGATCCCCAGCGACAAGTGAAACTTGCTCTGCGCATTGCGTCGGTCGATGCGAAATTTGCCCTCGGGCGTGCGTCCGTCGCCTTGCCGCACCTTGTCACCCTCGGGCGCAAAGCCCAGCGCGACCGGATAGGTGCGCAGCGCAACCCCCTCGCGAAAGACCGTCAGCCGCCGCGCCTCCTTCTCGATCAGGATGCGGTCGATCTGCCCGGTCAAGGGCGGCAGCGGTTCGGGCAGACGCGGTGCGGGAAACCGGTATTGGTAAAGCGCCATCATCCCCAGCCCGAGCGCAATCGTCAGGACTGTAAGCTGAAAGAACCGGCGCAGAAACCTCATTGCAGATCGCCGAAGGCCCTTTGCATTCGGCCCACCGCATCTTCGATCTGCACCCGTGGCATCGCGATATTGAACCGAAGACAGCTTTCTCCGCCCTTGCCGAAGACCGGTCCCGGGCTGGCCGCGATCTTCGCATCCCTGGCGACACGGGCCGAATATTCGTCTTGCGTCATGCCGGTTCCGGCGAAATCGACCCAGGCGAGGTATGTGCTTTGCATAGGCATCATCCGAAGCCCGGGGATCGCGTTGATTCCGTCCAGGAACACGTGATGATTGGCCTCCAGATAAGCGTTGCAGGCATCGACCCATTCCGCACCTTCGGGCGAATAGAGCGCGGGCGTCATGTGCATCGACATCGAGTTGGGCGAGATTGAAAGTTGACCAAGTCGCTTGGCGAATGCCGCCCGCAGTTTTTCGTCATGGATGATCGCATTGCCGCAATGCATCCCCGCCACGTTGAACGTTTTCGAGGTGGCCGTGAGCACGATGAGCCGGTCGGAAATGGAAGGGTCGACCAGCGGCATGGTGATGTGCTTCTGCCCCGGAAAGACCAGATCATGGTGAATCTCATCCGAAATCAGGATCAGGTCGTGGCGCTTCGCGAAATCTGCGATGCCCTGCAACTCCTCCCGTGTCCATACACGGCCGCCCGGGTTGTGGGGGGAACAGAGGATCGCGATCTTTTCGTTGCCGGTCATCATCGCGCCCCAGGCGTCGAAATCCATCGCATAGACGCCGTCGCGCAGGGCCAGCGGGCACTCGACCAGCTGCCGGTCATTGGCACGGACGACACGGGCGAAGGCGTGGTAAACCGGGGTGAAGATCACAACGCCATCACCCGGCTTCGAAAAAGCCTCAAGGCACATCGAGACCGCGTTGACGATGCCGTGGGTGGTGAAGATGGCCTTTTCATCGACATCCCAGCCGTGCCGGGTCTTCATCCACCACTGGATGGAGCGGTTGTATTCGGCGCTGTCGCCGAAATAGGTGAAAATGCCCTTCGACGCGACTTCCTGCACCCGCCGGATCATCGCTTCGGGCGGACGAAAATCCATGTCGGCCACCCACATCGCCAGACCGTCGTCGGGCGACACGCCGAAACTCGGCTCCATCATGTCCCATTTCTGCGAATGCTGGCCGCGATAGTCGATGATCTCGTCGAAGGTCATGGGGGCTCCTGTCGGTTGCGCGGCGAGGTTAGCCATCCGCGCGCCGCGCGCAAGGGGCGGGGCATTGCGCGCGCGCATGGCTTGCCCTAAATCACCCGCATGACAATTCGCCCGATCCTGATACACCCCGACCCGCGCCTGAAAAAGCGCTGTGATCCCGTGACCGAGATCACCGACGATCTGCGCGCCGCCGCCGATGACATGCTGGAAACCATGTATGACGCGCCGGGCGTCGGCCTTGCCGGGCCGCAGGTCGGGCTGATGTCGCGCATTCTCGTCATGGACTGCGTCAAGGATCCGGAGGCAAAGCCGCGCCCGATGGTCCTGATGAACCCCGAGGTGACCTGGGCGTCGGAAGAGACCAACACCTACGAGGAAGGCTGCCTGTCGATCCCTGAACAATATGCCGACGTGACACGCCCGAAAGAGGTGAAGGTGCGCTGGCTGGGGCTGGACGGTGCGACCCATGAGGAACAGTTCGACGGGCTCTGGGCGACCTGCGTTCAGCATGAGATCGACCATCTCGACGGCAAACTGTTCATCGATTACCTGACGCCGCTGAAACGCCAGTTGATCACCCGCAAAATGCAGAAGCTGAAGCGCGAAAAGGCGCGTCTGTGACGGTCCGCCCCTTCGTCCCCTATCCCGACAAAAGATTGCGCTCGACCGCCGAGCCAGTCGCGGCGGTGAACGAGACCGTGCGCATGATCTGGGACGACATGGTGGAGACGATGGACGCGATGCCGGGCTACGGCCTTGCCGCACCGCAGATCGGCATCATGCTGCGCCTTGCGGTGGTGGATTGTTCCGACAAACGCGGTCAGGCCGTGAAAATGGCCAATCCGGAAGTGCTGCACGCCTCGGTCCAGATGCGCCGCCATGAAGAGGCAAGCCCGAACCTGCCCGGCGTCCATGCCTCTATCGAACGCCCGCGCGCGGTGACGGTGCGGTTCCTGAATGAGGTGGGTGAGATTGAAGAGCGGGATTTCGTCGGGCTCTGGGCGACCTCGGTCCAACACCAGATTGATCATCTGAACGGAAAGATGTTCATCGACCACCTCTCGCCCGTGCGGAAGAAGATGCTGGTGGCCAAGGCGGAAAAGCTGAGGAAGCGCAGATAGCGGCCGGGGGATTTTGCATCCCCCGGACCCCCTGCAGGGTATTTGCGCAATGAAGAAGGGGTGAGGCATGCGCGTTGTGTTCATGGGCACGCCGGATTTCTCGGTTCCGGTTCTGGATGCGCTTCACGCGGCGCATGAGGTCGTGTGCGTCTATTGCCAGCCGCCGCGCCCCGCTGGCCGTGGCAAGAAGGACCGGCCAAGCCCGGTTCAGGCGCGGGCCGAGGCTTTGGGCCTGCCGGTGCGGCATCCGGTCAGTCTGAAGGACGCAGAGGCACAGGCAGAGTTCGCGGCGCTCGGGGCAGATGTCGCGGTCGTCGTCGCCTACGGCTTGATCTTGCCGCAGGCAGTACTGGACATGCCGCGGCACGGGTGCCTCAACATCCACGCCTCTCTTCTGCCGCGCT
>JAUIDM010000384.1 GCA_030428915.1 Alphaproteobacteria bacterium
CCTTGGTCACGGGCTTTGCCCATGTGGAGGGTTGTCCGGTCGGTATCGTCGCCAACAATGGCGTGCTATTCAGCGAAAGTGCGATCAAGGGCGCGCATTTCGTGGAGCTTTGCAGCCAGCGCAACATCCCGCTTGTGTTCCTGCAAAACATCACCGGCTTCATGGTCGGTCGCAAATACGAAAACGAAGGCATTGCCCGCCACGGCGCCAAGATGGTGACTGCGGTGGCGACGACCAATGTCCCGAAGATCACCATGCTGGTCGGCGGATCGTTCGGTGCGGGCAATTACGGCATGGCGGGCCGCGCCTATAGCCCCCGTTTCCTCTGGACATGGCCCAATTCCCGCATCTCCGTCATGGGCGGCGAACAGGCGGCGGGCGTTCTGGCGACCGTCAAGCGGGACGGGATCGAACGGGCAGGGGGGAAGTGGAGCCCTGAGGAAGAGGCCGAATTCAAACGCCCAACCATAGAGATGTTCGAGGAGCAGTCGCATCCGCTCTACGCCTCCGCCCGGCTCTGGGACGACGGTATCATCGACCCGCGAAAAAGCCGTGAGGTGCTGGCGCTCTCGCTCTCGGCCGCGCTCAATGCGCCCGTCGAACCGACCAGGTTCGGTGTGTTCAGGATGTGAATGATGGCGCGGCGCAGGAACAATGTGGTGCGCTACGGCCGGGACTACCGGCGGTCGCCGAAATGGAAACCGGGGTTGCCACCGCGCCACAACCGGCTGACCGATCCGCGCTTCTATCTCAGAGCGGTCATCGGTGTTGCTGCGGCGGGGCTGGTCATCCTGCCGGGCATTGCGGATGCGACCTTCTCTGTCCTGCGGCCGCTGGCGGACGAGGGTGAAACCTGCCGGATCTATCAGGTTGTGGATGGCGACACGGTGCGGATGTTGTGCTCTGACCTCGGCAATGTCCGGGCACGGCTGACCGGTTTCGACACGCCAGAGCTTTTCTCTCCCGAATGCGCCGCCGAACTCGCCGCCGCGGTGACGGCGAAATGGGCGTTGCGCAGCCTGCTCTGGCAGGCGGATCGGGTCCGGATCGTACGTGAAGGGACCGACCGCTACGGTCGCACGCTGATTGCGGCCTATATCGACGATGCGCCGCTGTCCCGCCGCATGATCGCCGACGGACATGCCCGTGCCTATGGCGGTGGCACCCGCCAGCCCTGGTGCGCATGATGGCGGCAAAACCGAACACGATCCTTGCGCTCAACGCCGCCCGGGCCCGCTATCCGGGGGCGGAGACTTTCACTTTCGGCGACAGCCGCGCGCTCTGCGACCGGCTTCTGTCTCTTGTCCGCTCCGGCGCCAAGACGGCGACCTGCGGCGCGCTTCGTGACTTCCACGCCGAGGGCGAGGTGCTGCCCATCGCCGGACGCCGCGACATCGCGCTTGACTGGGATGGCGGGCCGGCGCTGGTGATCGAGACGCGTGAAGTGACCATCCGCCGCTTCTGCGACGTGGATGAGGATTTTGCGCTGGCCGAGGGCGAGGATGCCTCGCTCGCGGGCTGGCAGGCGGGCCACCGCGCCTTTTTCGAACGCAATGGAGGCTGGTCGGAGGACATGGAACTGGTCTGCGAACGTTTCCGCCTGATCGAGGATTTCGCCGCATGACCCTGCGTGCTTCTTCATTGTCCAAATACTCCACGGGGATCCGAGGGTGTGAAGCCCCCGGCGCTGCAAAAAGGACGGACCCATGTTCCAGAAGATCCTGATCGCAAACCGGGGCGAGATCGCCTGCCGTGTCATCGACACCTGCCGCCGCCTCGGTGTTGCAACTGTCGCGGTCTATTCCGATGCCGATGCCACCGCCCGTCATGTCGCGCTGGCCGATGAGGCCGTGCATATCGGCGGATCCGCGCCAAAAGACAGCTACCTGAAGGGTGACACGATCATCGCGGCGGCGAAAGCAACGGAGGCCGAAGCGATCCATCCCGGCTACGGGTTCCTTTCCGAAAACCCCGGTTTCGTCGAGGCGGTCGAGGCGGCGGGTCTCACCTTCATCGGCCCTTCGGCCAAGGCGATCCGGGCGATGGGCCTCAAGGACGCGGCCAAGGCTCTGATGGAAGAGGCGGGAGTTCCGGTCGTGCCGGGCTACCATGGTGACAATCAGGACCCCGAGCATCTGGCCGGTGCCGCCGATACGATTGGCTATCCGGTACTGATCAAGGCCGTCGCGGGCGGTGGCGGCAAGGGCATGCGGCTTGTGGAGCAGCCGAAGGACTTTGCCGCCGCGCTGGAAAGCGCACAAGGCGAGGCCAGCACCGCGTTCGGCAACCCTGCCGTCCTGATCGAGAAATACATCCAGAAACCGCGTCATATCGAGGTTCAGGTGTTTGGCGATGGCACGCGCGCGGTGCACCTCTATGAACGCGACTGCTCGCTCCAGCGTCGCCACCAGAAGGTGATCGAAGAAGCACCCGCGCCGGGAATGACCGACGAGATGCGCGCCGCCATGGGGCAGGCGGCCGTGCGCGCGGCCGAGGCCATCGGCTACAAGGGCGCGGGCACGGTTGAGTTCATCGTGGACGGCTCCGATGGGCTTCGTCCCGACCGCTTCTGGTTCATGGAAATGAACACAAGGTTGCAGGTCGAACATCCCGTGACAGAGGCGGTCACGGGCATCGACCTCGTTGAATGGCAGCTTCGTGTCGCGTCCGGCGAACCCCTGACCTCGCGGCAGGAGGATATCCGCCTCAACGGCCACGCTTTCGAGGCGCGGCTCTATGCCGAGGATGTGCCCGCCGGGTTCCTGCCCGCAACCGGCACGCTTACGCACCTGCATTTTCCCGACGGCGCCCGCGCGGATACCGGGGTGCGCCCGGGCGATACGATCAGCCCGTGGTACGACCCGATGATCGCCAAGATCATCACCCATGGGGCGACCCGCGCGATCGCACTCTCGAAGCTCTGCGCAGCCCTCGAGGACACCGAAGTCGCGGGATCGGTCACCAACCTGTCGTTCCTCGCCGCCCTTGCACGGCACGACGGGTTCCGTGCGGGTGATGTCGATACCGGCCTCATCGCGCGCGATCTTGGGGCGCTGACCGAGGCCGCCGCGCCGGATCTCGGCTTACAGGCGCTCGCCGCGCTTGGCGCTGCCGGTCTTTCCGATGGCGGTGCGGCGCTATCGGGCTTTACCCTCTGGGCGCCGCTGAAACGCGCGGTCGCGCTCGATGGTGTCGCGGCGGTGATCGAGGTTCTCGGGCAGGGCCATGCGCTCGTGACCATCGGGGGCGAGCTTGCCGAGTGCCGGATGACGAGCGGCGCGTGGTGGGTGAACGGTCGCCCGACGGGCGCGCGCATCGTCCTGACGCCCGGCACGGTGTCGGTCTTCGGACCGGGGGCCTGGCATTTCAACCTTACGGACCCGCTTGACCGTCAGGGTACCGCAGCGGGCGGCGGGCTGACGCTTTCGCCGATGCCAGGGCTTGTGAAGTCGGTCCTTGTCGCAGCCGGTCAACCGGTCACGGCGGGCGATCGGCTGGCGGTGCTGGAAGCGATGAAGATGGAACACACGCTGACGGCGGCCCGCGACGGTATCGTGGCGGAGGTGCTGGTGACGCCGGGCGCGCAGGTCGAGGCCGGAGCGGCCCTTGTTCGGCTGGAAGAGGAGGAGGCATGATCCGCCTTCACCACTGTCATCAGACGCGGTCGATGCGCTCGCTCTGGCTCTTGCATGAGCTTGG